>CBDUOH010000163.1:0-1522 GCA_965368815.1 uncultured Acidimicrobiia bacterium | reverse complement strand
CCGATACCTGGCCCCGATCCGCAAAGGTTGCGTTCATCGGGTCCCACGGGATCCGCAAGACGACCGCTGTCCACGCGTTCGCGAACACGATGCAACGAGCCGGTCGGTCCGTCGATCACGGTCGAGAGGTTGTTCGTGACAACCCACTCGGCATCAACGAGTCAGCAACCGGCGAGGCACAGCTGTGGGTGATCGTCTCCCAGATCCAGATGGAACTCAGGCTGGGCCCCAAGGCCGAGGTGCTCGTGCTCGACCGCGGGGTCATGGACAACTTCGCCTACTACCTGCGTGCGTGTCACGGCGAGGATCCGTTTGCCGTGGGCCCTCTGGTCGAGCGGTGGTCGGAAACCTACGACATGGTGGTCAGGCTGAAACCTGACATCGAACTCCGATCCGATGGTGTGAGGTCGACATCGGACCAGTTCCGTGACGAGATCGAAGCCATACTCGATGAACGGTTGCCACGGCTCGTCGACAAGCGGCGGATGCTCACGGTGAACGCCTCCGACATCGATGACCGATTTGACTGGTGGCCCCTGGCCGAGCGCTTGGCTGCCCTTGTCGAGGAACCGCTCTATGCGTCCGGCGTACCTCGGCGGAAGTCCAAGCCTGTGCGCAAGGTCACACCGGATGTTCCGCAGCTCGAGATGGATGTCTGACACTCAATCGGTCGGAAGCTCGGCCACCGACCCGGTACGCTGGCACGATGAATCCACAACACGTACCGAAGTCCGCCGACGAGCGCACGATGCTGAACGCGTATCTCGACTACTACCGGGCTGAGATATTCGACATCGCCGAGGGGCTCGATGCGGCCCAGATGAACCAGCGGCTCGAACCTTCGACCCTCACGATCGGCGGAATCATGCATCATCTCGTCGGGGTCGAGGAGTGGTGGTTCAACGAGGTGCTGGCCGACAACGACCGTGCCGAGCCATTTGCGTCCGCGCCATGGGACGAGGACCGCGACTGGGACTTCACGATCGCTGCGGAGCTTGAGCCGGACGTGATCCGCGCCCGCTATCAGGAAGCGATCGAGCGTTCACGCGCTCTTGTGGCGGCAGTTGATTCGCTCGACTTCCTCACGGTGAAGGAACGAGAAGGTGAACCGTTCTCGCTGCGATGGATTCTTGTTCACATGATCGAAGAAACGGCACGCCACGCTGGCCACGCCGATCTCATTCGAGAGTCGATCGACGGCAAGGTGCAGAGCTGACGGTCGGGCTCGGTCAGCCCTTCACCAGCTGCCCAGCTTTCCACACGTGGGTCACCCGGGACGGATCGCCCCAGCCAGTGGCATCCTCGAGCGGGTTGAAGTCGAGTGCGATGACATCCGCGTCGTACCCGTCTCTCAGCTGCCCCGACAACGGTGCCTGCGGTCCGAGCGTGTCGGGGCCGTTCGCAGTGGCAGCCTCGATCGCCTCAAGCGCTGTCATACCGGCGTCCTGGAGCAGCTTGATCTCGTATCCGTTCCTGCCGTACATCGGTCCGTGGACGAAGATGTCCGTGCCCATGGCGATCC
>CBDUOH010000162.1:0-1617 GCA_965368815.1 uncultured Acidimicrobiia bacterium | reverse complement strand
AGCTGGCCGAGTTCCTCGTCGACTAGCCGAACGGCCCGACTGCTGGATCAGGCCTTGTCTGCGATTCCGGTGAGGATGCGGGCGAGTTCCTCGGGGCGGGTCACCATCGGCCAGTGACCGGTGTCGATATCGATGTATCCGACGGATGCCGTGTGCTGCAGCTCAGGGATGTCGCCGTTGTTCATCCATGCCTTCGCCTGGTCCGGGGTGTACTCGGGACACACCAGTTCCACCGGTATCGCGTGTCGGCGGTTGTCGGTGAGCGTGACCACGCCGGTCGAGACGCCTTCGGGAACGGGGACGGCGATGGATGCGATCAGGTCAAGCTGCTCCTGATCGAGGTCGGCATTGTCAGGTCCGTCGAACGGCTCCCAACCGGGGAAGGCCATCAGGCCGTCGACGGCGGGGAAGAACGCGGCGTAGGTTTCGCCATCGGACGCGGGGAATCCCCCGATCATCACGACGCGTGACACCGCATTGGGACGCCGGTCCGCCGCGATCCAGGCAAGGGTGCACGCCGCGGAATGACCGACAACCACGGGATTCTCGGCATTGTCGATCGCAGCGAGGACCGCGGCAATCTGATCATCGAGGGTCGCTTCCGCTGACGCATCGTCGACTCCGGGGAGGGCGACGGCAACGGCGCGGTGGCCGAGTTCATCGATGTGTTCCGCAACGCGGTCCCAGACCGACCGAGGCAGCCACAGCCCAGCGATGAGGAGGATGTCCATGGCGGACGATCATAGCGTCGGAGTGACTCGCGTGTCGCTTGGCGTGCCGATGCGATGGTCGCACGCGTGGCGAACGACCGGTCGTTCTCTTCCCGAACGACCCGGGTCTACTGTCCCCTACGGGGGAGGAAGGAATGCCGATGTCAGGTGATGGTTTGGTGGTTGTATCAAAGGTCGGCGGCGTCGCAACGGTGAGGCTGAACGATCCCGGGTCCATGAATGCTCTGTCGGTCCGGATGGCTGATCGGTTCAGAGCTGTTCTTGAGGATCTCGGCGCGGACGGCGACGTCCGTGCGTTGGTGATCACGGGAACGGGGCGCGGGTTTTGTGCCGGAGGAGACGTGCAGTCCTTCTACGATCACCGCGATGACCCTGCAGAGGTCATGGCACAGATCCTCGATGGGCTTCACGGTGCCATTGCGGTCCTCAACGACTTGCCGTTCCCGACGATCGCCGCCATCAATGGTGTGGTGGCCGGTGCAGGCATGGGGGTGGCTCTGGCCACGGACCTCGCCGTTGCGGTCGATTCGGCGGTCTTCACGATGGCGTATACCGGCATCGGCGTGTCTCCTGACGGATCGAGCACATTCTGGCTCCCTCGTCTTGTCGGACCACGCGTCGCAATGGACATGATCCTCACGAACCGTCGTCTTCTCGCCCCCGATGCCGTTGCGTTGGGTTTGATCAATCAGGCGGTGCCTGAGGAGGACTTCGCAAGCACGGTTGATGCGATAGCTATGCGCCTCGCGTCGGGTCCTACGCAGGCGTACGTTCGATCCCGAAAGCTGGTCCAGGCATCGTATGGCAACAGTCCGACCCAGCAGATGGAGATCGAGGCGGCAGCGATCATGGCCGCCGGAACAACCAAGGACTTCTACGAAGGCGT
>CBDUOH010000161.1:0-1768 GCA_965368815.1 uncultured Acidimicrobiia bacterium | reverse complement strand
GTCATACAAGAACCACCGACCCTGAGAAGGATCAACCAACCCAGTCAGATGCCCGGTGACAGGAACGGGTGCAGTTGTGAATGACTTCGTGGGGCCCCCGGCGTTCGCTCCGAAGAAGATGGAAACCGTGTCACCGTGCCAGTTGCTTGCGAGCAGATCCCCGCGACCGTCGTCGTTGACGTCCACAATGTCGACATCGAACACGGCCTCACCCGCGTGGTTCCCGAACCGTTGCGACCGTGAGAAGGTTCCGTCACCGTCACCGAGCCATATCGTGACGAAATCCCCCTCGTTGCTCCCCGACGGATAGTTCCCGCCATCCGAGCCGACCGCGATGTCGAGGTTGTCATCCCCATCGAGGTAGCCGACCGTCACACCCTTCGGTCCGTTGGCCGCGGAATATTCGACACCACCGGCAAAGGTGCCGTTCCCGTTGTTCAAGAACACGGAGACGTTGTCGGACGATTCGTTCGCCGTCACCATGTCGATGTCGCCATCGTCATCGAAGTCTCCGAGAGCGATGTCGTGGGTGTGTCCGCCTGCGGTGTAGTTCGCCGGCGATGCAAAGGTCGAGTTGCCGTTTCCGAACATCACGACTGCGTCGGTCGGGCGATACATCGCTATGGCGACGTCATCGACGCCGACCCCGTTCAGATTCCCAACTGCGATCCCGTGGTCGCAGTTCCCTTCGAGCGTCTCGTGACAAGGGTTGGGAGCACCCGTTGCTATGTCGGAACGGTTCGAGAACGTGCCATCACCATCGCCCTCCCAGAGCGTGATGTACGGCGAGCCGTGGCAGGCGACCACGACATCAAGATTGCTACCCGAATTGAAGTTGCCAACAGCGACGTCGTGGGCGCCCGAGCACGTCGCATACGGGACGACCGGTGCAAACGTTCCGTTTCCGTTGCTGAGGAGCACCCCGATGGTGGAATCATTCTGGTTGGCAACGACAAGATCGAGGTTGCCGACGCCGTCAAGATCTGCGACCACAGCATTCTTCGCGTAGACCTCGTCATCACCCGGGGTGGTACCGGACCGGTAGAGCGATGGGCTCCCGAACGACCCATCCCCATTCCCGAGTCGTATTGCCACGCCGTCGTCGCCAGCAACAGCGACGACGAGATCGGGATCTCCGTCTCCGTTGATGTCCTCGGCCTTGACCGAATGGGGGTGCTGGCCCATGGGGATGTCGACGCGGGCGGCGAGGGTGAGACCACTCGACGCAGCCGACTGGTTGCCTACGGCATCCTTCGCTTCGATCCGCACGGTGTACCCCGTGTTCGCCGTCAGCCCGGTCAGCGTGGTGCTCGTCCCTGCGACGGACTTCAGGTAGCCACCGTTGAGGTACACCCGGTACTCGGTCACGCCCACATCGTCAGTGGCCGGATTCCACGAAATCTGTGCCGATGTCTGCGTCACGGTGCCGAGCGATATCGCGCTGTTGGTCGGCCATGTCGGCGCATCGGTATCGGGCGCCGCGACCGCACTGTCAGCGAGAACAAGCACAGACGCAGCCATCGCGAAGACGAGCAGAACCCGCACGAATCGACGATTGAGCCCCAGCGCTGGATGGACTTGGCTACGCGCGTATTCCACTTCCATCCGTTCACCTCGAAGACGTCTCGGCCCATGACGAGTATATCCGTACACAGACCTGCCGAGAAAGGCCAAACACTGCTGTGCAGATGGACTAGTCAGTGCTGTAACCGGTCATCGGTTGCCGCTGACGGGGAGCCAGGTGGATGCCGAGCCTGGTGGTATGAAC
>CBDUOH010000160.1:0-1896 GCA_965368815.1 uncultured Acidimicrobiia bacterium | reverse complement strand
GTGATTCCTTCCACGCTCCATCTCGCGGTACGCTTGTCGCCATGAGCACGATCCTTCTCGTAGCCGACTCCCGATCCGTGCGCGATCGCGTCCACACCGCGCTCGCAGGGGCGAATGTCGTCATCATCGACCATGAGAATCCCCGCACGGCTGCCGCCACGGCGTACGACCTGGACGTCGACGTCGTTGTGGTGGACATGCAGGTTGGTTCCATGGGGGCCATGGCCGTGTCGCGGGCGGTCAGAGCCGAAGCTCGGAACCGCGAGGCGATTCCTGTCACGATCCTGTTGGATCGGACCGCTGACTCGTTTCTTGCGAAACGAGCCGGTGCGAACAATTGGGTCTCGAAGGATCAATCCCCGACCGAACTCCGTCGAGCCGTGGGAGCGGCGTCATAACGCCATGAGGACTGACGCAGACCCTGCGAGTACGAACAGGTCATCGGGCTCACCACGATGACCTCTGAGATGCTCATCTACCTCGGCATACTGGCTGTATGCACGGTGCTGTCGGGATTCTTCTCCGGATCAGAAACCGCGCTGATCGGGATCGGCCGCGAGCGCGTGCACATGCTGGCCGAGGAGAGTGCGTCCGGTCGGAAACTTGCGCAACTCATCAGTGAGCCCGAGCGGATGCTCTCGACGCTCCTTGTCGCCAACAACGCAGTGAACGTGCTGTCTGCTTCGGTGGCAACCTTGCTGTTCATCAGTCTCCTTGGCGAGGCCTGGGGACCCTGGGTGGCCACCGTTGTGATGACCGCGGTACTGCTGGTGTTCGGCGAGATCACCCCGAAGACCATCGCAGCACGCCACCCTGAGAAGTTCTCACTCACCGTCGCACCGTGGATCTGGAACCTGTCGACGTTCCTTGCTCCCGTCGCAAGCTTCTTCACAGCGATCACCCGCGCGCTGCTACGCGTTCTCAGGATCGACGGTGCGGGTGATGGCGACGGCGTCACAGACGACGACATCCGTGCGCTTGCCAGGCTTGGTGAGCGCGGTGGCCACATCGAGGAGGCCGAGCGCGAGATCATCGATGCCTTGTTCCATCTCGATGATCGTGCGGTCCGCGAAGTCATGACCCCGAGGACTTCGATCGTCTCCCTGCCGATACCCCTGACGGCCGCTGCCGTGCGCAAGGCCGTCACGGACACCGGCCATTCCCGGTTCCCTGTCACCGCAGGGGACCTCGACGACCTCGTTGGCGTCATCGCCGTCAAGGACCTGCTCCTCAATCCTGAGTACGAGAAGGCAGCCAGTCTCGACCGCCTGCTCCGAAGGCCGAACTACGTCCCCGAAACGATGTCGATTCTCGACACGCTTTCCGAGATGCGTGCAAAACGGTACGGGATGGCGGTTGTCGTCGATGAACACGGCGGCGTCGAGGGGATCGTGACGATCAAGGACCTCGTCGCCGAACTGGTCGGTGAACTCCAGGATGAGTATGACCCTGGAGCACCATCACTCATCAAGCTTGGACCAAGATTGTGGATCGCCGACGGCATGCTCGACATCATCGTGCTCGGAACCGAGATCGGTGAGGACCTCAGCGAGGGACCGTTCTCAACCGTCGGCGGTTTCATGATGGCGGCGTTCGGCCGGATACCCGACGAAGGCGACACCTTTGAGACCCAAGACATCCGATACACCGTCACCGCCATGGATCGTCAACGAATCGACAGCGTCAAAGTCGAGAAGCTCACCCAGTCGGTAGAATCACCACCAATCGGGACGTAGCGCAGCTTGGTAGCGCGCATCGTTCGGGACGATGAGGTCGTGGGTTCAAATCCCGCCGTCCCGACCCCAGGCGAATTCCTCGGCACAGCCGGGGAATTCTGCCTATAGCGGAAGAATCAGCTGCCTTCGAACTCCGGTCGCCGCTTCTCGATGAACGCCG
>CBDUOH010000159.1:0-1957 GCA_965368815.1 uncultured Acidimicrobiia bacterium | reverse complement strand
CGCAGCGACACGCGGACCGAGGCGGTCGATCGGCTGATCACCATGATGCGCGAGGCCGCAGGCCGCGGCGCGGACTTGGTCGTGTTCACCGAATGCGCACTCACGGCGTTCTTCGCGCATTGGTGGATCGACAACGATGACGAGCTCGACTTCTGGTTCGAAACCGAGATGCCCGGACCAGCGACACAGCCCTTGTTCGACGAGGCTGCCCGGCTCGGTATCGGGTTCCACCTCGGGTACGCAGAACTCGTGCGGGTTGACGGACAGACACGCCGTTACAACACGGCGATCCTTGTCGACCCGACAGGCAGAATCGTCGCGTCACACCGAAAGATCCATTTGCCCGGCCACTTCGAGCACCGGCCGGAGAACCCGTTCCAGAACCTCGAGAAGCGCTATTTCGACGTCGGAGACCGACCGTTCACCGCATCCGAAGCCTTCGGCGGCAAAGTCGGGATTGCGATCTGCGCCGACCGTCGATGGCCCGAATCGTTCCGCCTGCTCGGCCTCGCCGGAACCGAGATGGCCCTCATCGGCTACAACACACCGGACCACATCCCCGGACGGACCGATCTCGACCGCCACGTGCCGTTCCACCATGAACTCTGTATGCAGGCCGGTGCGCTCCACAACGGGATGTGGGTCGTGGCGGTCGCCAAGGCGGGTGTTGAGGAGGGTGTGTCCCAGATCGGCCTGACATCGATCGTTGCGCCGACCGGTGAGATCGTTGCGCAGACATCGACGCTTGAGGATGAGGTCATTGTGTATGCGTGCGACCTCGATGAATCACAGCGCAACCGGCACTTCTTCGCAGGACGTCGCCCCGAGTTCTATGGGGCCATCAGCGAGCCGAACGACGCCACGAGGGAGTCGTAGGTGCGGCGCGGTACGTTGCATCCGGATGCGATCGATGCGAGCATCGGCTCATGACCAGCAAGCCGTGGCACGGAATCAACGTCGCAACTCCGACCTTCTTCAAGGAGGACCTGTCCCTCGATCTCGACAGCTCCCAGGAGCACATCGCCTGGCTTGCTGACAACGGCTGCCACGGCGTCACGCCCGCCGGGTCCCTTGGCGAGTATCAGGTGCTCACGGAACAGGAGCGGATCGACCTGATCCGTGCCGCTGTCGAAGCCGCCCCGGAAGGCTTCTCCGTCATCCCGGGTGTCAGCGCGTACGGCGGCGATGAATCCCTTCGGTGGGCGATCGAGGCTGCCAAAGCCGGTGCGGACGCCGTCATGTGCCAGCCGCCGAACGCATACCGCGCCGATGAACGCGACGTCGTTGCGCACTACGAGCGGGTAGCCGAGGCGGGTCTCCCGATCATGGCGTACAACAACCCGTTCGACAACAGGGTCGATCTCACACCGCAGATGCTGGTCTCGGTTTCAGAAGCCGTTCCCCTCGTGGGTTCGATCAAGGATTTCTCAGGGAATGTGGCACGGGCGTATCAGATGAAGGCCCTCACACCACACGTCGAGGTCATCGTCGGTATGGACACCGTTGTCGTCGAGCTGCTGCTCGCCGGGGCCACCGGCTGGGTCGCCGGATTCCCGAGCTCACTTCCCGCGTTGTGCGCCAGGCTCTACAACGCCGTTGTTGACCGCGACCTCGACACCGCTCTCAGGATCTACGACGTCGCGCAGCGACTCTTCGTTTGGGACGATCACCACCACTTCGTGCAGGCCGTGAAGCTCAGCATGGACGTCGTCGGTCGATATGGCGGACCGGTCCGGCTCCCGAGGCATCCGTTGGACCCCGACGCCGCCGCCGAAGTCACACGACTCACCCTTGAAGCCGCTGCGCTCCTGGATGGCGACTGACATGGCACCTGCATGAGAATCACACGCATCCTTGCGTATCAGGTCGACCTTCCCCTCCATGAAGGGCGCTACGCCTGGTCCGGCGGGAAGTCGGTCGATGTGTTCGACTCGACGATCGTCCGGATCGAGACCGA
>CBDUOH010000158.1:0-2069 GCA_965368815.1 uncultured Acidimicrobiia bacterium | reverse complement strand
CGCCGATATTGAACTGGTCTATTACCCAGCCGTTGTCCAAACCAATCGACTCAGCGAACAGGAAATCATCACGTAGTAACTGATAAGGAACTACCTGGATGACCGTCGCACCAAACCCCACAGACATAGCCCAATCCTAATAACACTCACCACCGACGAGCCCGCCCGACCATAGGATGGACCCATGGCATCACAGACTGGCCTGACCGATCGTTCCGCAGCGCTGCGTCGGGCAAAGGTGCTCAACGTCGTGACCATCGCCTGGAACGCGCTGGAAGGCGTGGTCGCGGTGGTCGCTGGCGCGATAGCTGGTTCGGTGAGTCTCGTCGGCTTTGGTCTCGATTCGGGCATCGAAGTCTCCGCCGCTCTTGTCCTCGCCTGGCGGTTGCGTCAGGATCGGGCCGGAGCTTGCAGTCAGGACGCCGACAGGCGAGCGCAACGACTCGTGGCGGTGAGCTTCGCATTGCTTGCGGCCTATGTGGGGTTCGAATCAGTGAGGGATCTTGCGTCGGGGAACCGCCCAGACGTGTCCGTGGTTGGAATCGCGTTGGCGGCGACCTCCCTTGCCGTGATGCCGTTCCTTGCCCGCGCCAAGACCCGACTCGCTCCGGTCCTGGGATCGCGCGCCGCCCAGGCGGAGGCATCGCAGACGAATGTCTGTGCGTGGCTCTCAGCGGCCCTTCTGATCGGGCTCGGTGGGAATGCTGTATTCGGCTGGTGGTGGGCCGATCCGGTGGCGGCTCTGGTCATCGGAGGCATCGCGGCCTGGATGGGCTACCGAACCTGGACGGCGGATTCACTCGAGGACACCTGCTGCGCCTGAACGTGATGGAACGGAAAGCGGCTTGACAATCGAACGTATGTTCGATAGCATGGGTCCATGAAGACATATCCCGACCGCTCGGGTGAGGTCTTCGGTGAGAATGTCGACTTCCCTCTCTCTGAGACGGTGTTGCTTGACGAAGAACTCACCACCATCGATGACGCTGATCTCGAAACCTCGATCATCGAGCTGAAGCGTCAGATCGACGCACACAACACGCAGCTGCTGCGGCGCATCGCAGAATTCCATCGACGGGACCTCGGTCGTGTGCGTCATCTGCTCACGACGATCGGTTGGATGAAGCAGGCACTCCGGCTCACCTCGACGGCTGCCGCTCGCATGTTGAGAACTGCACGATCCTTGCGGCACATGCCGCAGGTGGCGGACCAAGCCGCTGCGGGACGCATCACCCCCGACGGGCTACAGCTTCTTACCCAGGCGCGACGACGGCACCCCGAAGCGTTTACCGCGCATCAGCGCGTCTTTGCCGAGATCGCCCAGTACCTGTCGACCAAGGAACTCCGCGTTGCGATCGAGCACTGGGAGCAGCAGATCGACTTTCCATCTGCGGTCGAGCGGGTGAGGCACCAGCGGGAACGTCGTCGGGTGTCGATGTCCCAGACGTGGGAAGGGATGTGGCATCTCGACGCTGTGTTGGATCCGGAAACAGGCGCGACCATCGACACTGCGATTCGGTCGATCGTCGATCGCGAGAACGTTGCGGCATCACGCCCGGGATCCGACGACCGACGGCATCCGTGGCAACGCCGCGCCGACGCGCTCGGTGACATTGCCCACTTCTGGTTGCAACACTCGGACGAGGTCGGGACCTCCGGCGGCACCAAGCCTCATGTGAATGTGACGACGACCCTTTCGTCGCTCCTCGGAGTCAAGGATGAGCTCCCGACGATCAATGGGCTTGCCTTTGATCCCGACGACGCAAAGCGAATCACGTGCGATGCGGGCGTCGTGCGAATGCTCCTCGATGCCGATGGTGAGCCGCTCAACGTCAGTAGACGTTTCCGAACCGTGACACCGGCGATCCGCAGAGCACTCGACGTCCGAGACGGTGGCTGCGTATGGAGCGGCTGTGATGCACCTGCGTCGTGGTGCGATGCGCATCACCTGATTCATTGGGCCGACGGCGGTGCAACAAGCATGGACAACATGGTCCTTCTCTGCCGAACGCATCATCGTGCGGCGCACCAGGAAGCCAGCACGCGCCCTGACGGTGTCCCACCCTGAG
>CBDUOH010000157.1:0-2133 GCA_965368815.1 uncultured Acidimicrobiia bacterium | reverse complement strand
TGCTGGTCGGGTGCCCGCGTCGCGCTGCGCGGCGGGGCCGCCATCGTACCGTGCCAACGGTGGTGCCCCGAATCCGGACCGACACCTCGTCATCGACTCAATCCTCATGCGGTAGGTTGGTGTCATGTCCGATCCCCAATGGCACAAGGTTCTCAGCCTTGAGGAACTCCCCGAGGGCAGAGTCACGACCGTAACGGCCGGCGGTCGCTGGCTTGCTGTGACGCACTATCAGGGTGCGTACGGTGCGCTGGACAACCACTGCCCACACCAGGGCGGGCCCCTCGGTGAAGGCTCGATAGAGCATGGCTGGCTCCGCTGCCCCTGGCACGGCTACGACTACAACCCTCTCGACGGGAAGCCACCGGACGGATTCGACGACGCTCCAGCGTGTTTCGCGACGGAGGTTCGTGACGACGGTGTCTATGTCGAGCTTCCGACGCTGGACACATCCGTCCGAACCGTTTCAGATGTGCTCGTCGAAACGATGGTGGGATGGGGTGTCGACCATGTGTTCGGCATGGTCGGTCATTCGAATCTTGGTTTCGCTGATGCACTCCGCAAGTCTGAAAAGGACGGACACCTCACCTACGTCGGTATCCGCCACGAGGGAGCAGCAGCGTTCGCAGCGAGTGCCTACGGGAAACTCACGGGCAAGCTTGCTGCATGCTTCGGCATCGCCGGTCCGGGTTCGACGAATCTGCTCACCGGCCTCTATGACGCCAAGGCGGACCGTTCCCCCGTTCTGGCCGTATCGGGTCAGGTGAGGTCAAGCGTCAAGGGCAGGGGGGCATTCCAGGACGTCGATCTGGAGGCAGCTTTCGGTGACGTCGCCGCGTACTCGGAGACGGTGCTGCCGGGGTCGGATCACGCCGAGCTGATGAACATGGCCTGCAAGGCAGCCATCGTTGATCGCACGGTCTCGCACCTGATGTTGCCCGATGAGGTGCAGACGATTCCGAGCGATGCTTCAGCGGGGACTTCCGAAGGTCGCATCGGATCCATGGCATTCGGTCCGGATCAGTTGGTGCTTCAGCAAGCAATCGATCGCATTGCGAAGTCGTCCCGTCCGCTCTTCATCATCGGGGCCGGCGCGCGACATGACATGGATGCGATCATTTCGTGTGCTGAATCGATTGGCGCGCCGATGGTGACCACATTCAAGGCCAAGGGTCAGGTTCCCGACTCGCATCCTCTCGGTTGCGGCGTGTTGGGACGCAGTGGCACGCCCGTGGCGTCGTGGTTCATGAACGAGGCAGATCTCCTCATCGTCTTCGGGGCCTCGTTCTCGAACCACACCGGGATCGCCCCGTTCAAACCTACGATTCAGATCGACTTCGATCCGAAGGCGCTCGGGAGATTCCATCCAGTGGACATACCGGTGCTCGGCCACGTCGGGGTTGTGGCGCAACAGATCGCCGAGGGGATGCCGAACGGGGTCACGTTCAAGGATAGGACCGATCAGGTCGCGGCACGATGGAGTCTGTGGCGCGACGAGAAGGAACACCGCAGGTCGCTCACAAGCTCCACGGGTATCAATGAACCGGCGGTATTCGAATCCCTCAGCAGGCTCGTCGACGATGACGCCGCCATCGCCGTGGACGTCGGGAACAACGCGTATTCATTCGGTCGGTACTTCGAGTCATCGCATCAGTCGATAGTGATGTCGGGCTATCTGGGCTCGATCGGGTTCGCGTTCCCCGCGTCAATGGGTCTGTGGGCAGCAGTGGGTGGCAGCCGTCAGGTCGTGGCAGTCGCTGGCGATGGCGGTTTCGGCCAGTACGCAATGGAGTTCACAACCGCAGTCAAGTACGGGATGGACATCACGTTGATCCTGCTGGTCAACGGTGAGCTGGCGAAGATCAGCAAGGAACAACGGGGCGAGCTGTTCGATGTGTGGCAGACGGATCTCGTCAACCCCGACTTCGCCGAGTTCGCACGGAACTGTGGTGGGCATGGCATCAGGGTCGGGTCAATCGACCAACTCGACGACGCCATCCACACCGGGCTCGGTCACCCCGGCCCGACAATCGTCCACATCGACACCGACCCGCTGCTGATCTGACGCCTCATTGCGAGCGGGAGACACCGCGACGTCGTGCGTCTATGCTCGCGGCGTTGGCCGACTCTGGGGAG
>CBDUOH010000156.1:0-2135 GCA_965368815.1 uncultured Acidimicrobiia bacterium | reverse complement strand
CTGCGGCTGTGTGGGCGACCATCCTGATGCGTTCCTTCCCACGTTGGCGCCAGACGCTCGGTATCGCCATCGGGTTCGCCGGGGTGATAGCCGTCTCGTTGCCCGAGTTGGCCGATTCATCTGCAAGCGCGCTCGGCGTTGCGATGGTGCTCCTCGCTGTGGCGTTCTATGGCCTCTCGACCAACCTCGCCGTCCCACTCCAGCAGCGGTACGGGTCGTTGCCCGTCCTGTTCCGCGCCCAGCTCGCTGCGATCGTGGTCGTCCTGCCATACGGTTTGCTCCACCTGCGCGGTTCCACGTGGGAGTGGCAATCCGGTCTGGCCATGGTCCCGCTGGGTGTATTGGGCACCGGGGCTGCATTCGCATTCATGACGATGCTTGTCGGACGTGCGGGGGCCGCACGGGGGTCCGTCGCGATCTACTTCGTCCCTGTGGTTGCCGTGGCCCTCGGAGTCATCGTGCTCGACGAGACGATCGAGCCAATCGCCATCATCGGGGGGCTTGCGGTTCTTCTCGGGGCGTGGATCGCCTCACGTCGGGAAGATTGACGCGCGCCGCGCGATGTAGGGTTCCGGAATGCCCAACAACAACGCTGCCACATCGGACTTCACGCACGCCCTTGCTACCACCGCCGCCCAGGTGGATGCGCTATTGGAATCGGAACCGAGTGACGCGTATGCCCGCCGCGACGAATGGGCAGACCTCGATGAACCGCTCCCGGAATCCGGCGCAGGATTGGACGCAACCCTCGATGAGCTCGTCAGGCGGGTCGCACCGTTTGGCAACAGACAGACGGATCCGGGGTTCCTGGGTTGGATCACCTCCGGCCCCACGGTTGCGCCGGTCGCCGCAGCAACGGTGGCGTCGGTGCTCGCTCCACAGAAATATGGTCTCTCGGCTTTCAACATGCTCGAGGAAGTGTCACTGGATTGGCTCGCAGAGCTGTGCTCGTTGGGTCCGCACATGAAAGGGGTGTACTCGAGCGGCGGTTCGGTCGCCAACCTGCTGGCCCTCGGTGCTGCCCGTCAGTACGCGTTCACGAAGGCTGGGCTCGACCCCGCGGCCGACGGGGTCGACGGTCGGCGCGTTGCGATCTACACCTCCACCGAAGCACACCACACGATCGCAAGATCCGCAGCCGTACTCGGACTTGGGCGCCATGCCATCCGGTCCGTGCCGATCGACAGGGCCCAGCGGATGATCCCGTCCGAGCTCGAACGGATGATCGACGATGACCTCGGCCAAGGAGTGCTCCCGATCGCTGTCGTTGCAGCCGCAGGGACCACAAACACCGGCGCCATCGATCCGCTCGACGAGGTTGGAACGATTGCTGTTGACCGCGGCGTCTGGTTCCACGTCGACGGCGCATACGGGCTGCTCGGCTCCCTCGACGAGCGTATCGCTGATCGGTACAAGGGTCTCGAACGAGCGGACTCAGCGATCGTCGACCCTCACAAGTGGCTCGGTGCACCGGTCGGCATCGCCGCCACGTTCGTGAGGGACAGGGCGATCCTGTTCGATACCTTCACCCAGGAGCCTGCCGACTACCTCGAGGGCTCGTTCGCTGGAGATGGCGGCCCCGAATCGACGTTCGATGCGATGGGAGTCCCGTACTCGGAGTTCGGCGTGGAATTGTCCTCCCCGAGCCGAGGGGTACAGGTGTGGGCGATCCTCAAGGAGCTCGGCCGAGAAGGTGTCCGGCACAGAATCCGCACGGACAACGACTTCGCCCGACTCACCACGGAGATCGCTTCGGAACACCAGAGCCTCGAACCGCTCACCGACCCCGAGCTGTCGATTGCGACGTTCCGATTCGTCGACGGGCGAATCGACGACCTCGATTCCTTCAATCATGAACTGCTGCTCCGGGTCCGCAGAACGAGCCGCTACACGATCAGCTCGACCGTCGTCAACGGCTCGTTCGCGATTCGGCCGTGCTACATCAACGCACGCACCACCCGCGAGCATGTCGCCGAGTTGATGGACACCGTGGTTGCTACGGGCACTTCGATGCTCACGAGGTAGGCCGTCGGGTCGACGCGTCTCACGACACCAGCGCTGCGAAGATCACGACGTCCTGGAGGAAATGCAAGGTCCACGCAACCCCCATCCCACGTGTCTCGACCATCGAGCGG
>CBDUOH010000155.1:0-2157 GCA_965368815.1 uncultured Acidimicrobiia bacterium | reverse complement strand
GCGCTCGGGAACAGCGTCCCCCGTCCGTCGTACGGACGGGCGATGTCGATCGTGCTGTTCTCGGTGGCGTTCACTGCCGTGGCGCTCGTGCTTTCGCGGGTGTATTGGTCACGACCGATGTTTGCGTACTCGGTCGTCTTCTGGCTTGCTTTCGCCCTGATCCACCGGGTCTTTCGACGCCGAAGGCCGTGGACCGAGCGCATGATCGTGATCACACACGAAAAGCAGCTCGTGGAGGATCTCGTGGACAGCCCCCATGCCGAGATCGTGACCGCTTGGCAGCCGGGTGAGAACCCGACGATGATGATCGACTCACCCGAGGTGTCGGTGGTGGTCGATCTGCGTTCGGTGATGTCCGATGCAATGGCGCAGTTCGTGTCTTCAGCCAACATCGCCGGTTTCGTGGTCCGGTCGCTTGCCACCGTGTACGAGGAGCACACCGGCCGGCTGCCGATGGTGCATCTGGCAGAAGGCTGGGAACTGACACAGCCCGTCCATCGATCGAGCTACGCCCCGATCAAACGGATCCTCGATTTCACTGCGGCCGTTGTGTTGTCGCCCATCTGGGTCCTTCTCAGCCTCGGTGTTGCTGCGGTGATCCGTCTCGATTCCCGCGGTGCGGTGATGTACCGCCAGGAGCGTGTCGGGCGGCGTGGGAACACGTTCATGTTGTACAAGTTCCGCACCATGGTGCACGACGCCGAGATGGATGGCCCCAAGTTCGCGAGTCTTGACGACCCTCGAATCACCCGCGTCGGGCGTTTCCTCCGCAAGTCCAGGCTCGATGAACTGCCCCAGTTGTGGAATGTGATCAAGGGTGACCTGTCGATCGTCGGCCCCCGACCGGAACGCCCCATGTTCGTGGAGAAGTTCCGCAGTGAGATTCCGTTCTACGACTCGCGCCACCTGATCCGGCCCGGTCTGACCGGCTGGGCGCAGGTGAACTACCGCTACGCGGACGACACCGCAGAGACGGTCGAGAAACTCACCTACGACCTGTACTACGTGAAGAACTCGTCCGTATGGCTCGACATGCGAATTCTCGGGATGTCCATCTGGACGGTGCTGACGGGATCCGGCGCCCGCTGATCAGCTGGCGTTGACCTCGTCCCGCCACGCAAGCCAATCCGTCAGTCGCCCCATGTCATAGTCGGGCCCGTTGATACCGATGGTGAACTCTGTCGCCCCAGCAGCGCGGAGTCCTTCAGCTCGTTCGATCTTGTCATATGGGACCCCGACCGAACGTTCGATCTGCTTCGGGTCTCGTCCGACCGATGCGCAGTGTTCGTCAAGAACAGCGTTCTTGTGGGTGAATGTCTCGACATCGCCGAAGCCGTGCCAGATGTCGGCGTGCTCGGCGACGATGCGAAGGGTGACCTTCTCGCCGCCTCCACCGATCAGTATCGGAAGGTCGCCGACCGGTGGGGGATCCAGCTTGGCAAGTCGGTCCTTGATGATGGGCATCGCCGATTCGAGAGCCCGCAGTCGCCCGATCGCCGTCCCGAATTCATACCCGTACTCGTCGTAGTCCTTCTCGAACCAGCCCGAGCCGATGCCGAAGATGAGTCGACCCCCCGAGATGGCGTCCACCGTTCGGGCCATGTCGGCGAGAAGCTGGGGGTTCCGATATGAGTTGCACGTCACGAGTGCCCCGAAGCGGATGTTCTCGGTTGCTTCCGCCCATGCGGCGAGCATCGTCCAACACTCAAAGTGCTTGCCGACGTTTTCGGCACCCTCGCCTCCGTAGACCTCGCCGCCATACAGGGGGAAGAAGTGGTCCCAGTTGTACAGGACGTCGACGCCGATCTCCTCGGCGCGTGCTGCGGCTCGACGGATGTCGGGGTACTCGGCGTGCTGGGGGTGGAGCTGGGCTGCGATACGAACTGGCGTCATGATGATCTCCTCGGAAGGCGTGTGCTGCTGGATCTCCACCCCAACCTAGAGGATTCGACCGACCAAGCAGCCGTGATGCCTCGTGATCCCCGATTTTGTGAAATGCATCACAAGTGGTAGGTTCTCCGTTTCCCCTGGCCGGGCACCGACCCAAAGGGAGCAGCAGCTTTTCGCTGCCGCCCACCCCGCTGTCGACGGTCCAGGAACAGCCCGAGGAGGTGATGGCATGCAGCGTTTTCCGCTCTACGACCCGACGCAGCACCA
>CBDUOH010000154.1:0-2418 GCA_965368815.1 uncultured Acidimicrobiia bacterium | reverse complement strand
GGGGCGGAGGGAGTGGGATTCGAACCCACGGAAGCTTGCGCCTCGCTGGTTTTCAAGACCAGTACTTTCGTCCGCTCAGTCATCCCTCCAGCGGTGCAGGATATCGGACGGCCATCGCTTCGTTCTGTGGGCTCCAGTACCACGTTTTCATGGTCGCTGAACCCTGGGTACGGGGCTGTGGGGTTGCCACGACCGATTTAGGATGGGGTGGTTGGCGGAGGGAGAGGGATTCGAACCCTCGATACGTTTCCGTATACACGCTTTCCAAGCGTGCGCACTCGGCCAGACTATGCGACCCCTCCGGATGGGACGATTGTAGAAGTGACCAACCAAGTACCGAACGCCGCGGCCTGGATGCAGACGGCACTCGACGAGGCGCTACGAGCGACAGAACACGGCGATGTGCCTGTCGGTGCTGTCGTCATCGGGCCCGACGGGTCCATTGTTGCGGCAGATCACAACCGGCGTGAGGAGCGTGGCGACGCAACCGCCCACGCCGAGATGCTCGTCCTTGCCGAGGCGTCGCGCGCGCTTGGTGACTGGCGGCTGACCGGCCACACCCTCGTCGTCACGCTCGAACCGTGCCCCATGTGCGCGATGGCCGCCGTGTGGTCTCGTGTCGACCGGATCATCTACGGTGCCGCGGATCTCAAGACCGGCGGCGTCTGGTCCCTGTTCAACATCCCGCAGGACGAACGCCTGAATCACACGATCGATGTGATCGCTGGAGTACGAGCCGACGAGGCGACCGAACTCCTCGACCGGTTCTTCAACGAGCGTCGGTGACGGTCAGTTCAGCAGCGACTTGCCGTCCGAACGGAGCTTCGAGCACGCCTCGGTGACACCGGCCGCCATGTTCGCCTCAGCAGCTTTGAGGTAGCTTCGTGGGTCGTACTGCTTCTTGTTGCCCACTTCGCCGTCGACCTTGAGCACGCCGTCGTACCCCTTGAACATGTGGTCCGCGATCGCCCGAGTGAAGTTGTACTGCCCATCGGTGTCGATGTTCATCTTGATCACGCCGTAGTCGATGGCATCGTGGATGTCCTGGAGGTCGGAACCCGATCCCCCGTGGAACACGTAGTCAAAGGACGCATCGGCCCCGTGAACCTCCTGGATCGCGGCCTGACCATCCTTCAGGATCGAAGGACGCAGTTGCACGTTGCCCGGCTTGTACACCCCGTGGACGTTGCCGAACGTTGCAGCCAGCATGTAGCGACCACGCTCCCCGAGTCCGAGTTTGGCAGCCGTCTTCAGGAGATCCTCGTTGGTCGTGTAGAGCTTCTCGCTCTTGCCTTCGGCCGTGACGCCGTCCTCCTCGCCTCCGACGACTCCCACCTCGAGTTCGAGGATGACGTCGAGGGCCTGCATCTCCTCAAGCAGCTCCTCACTGATATCGAGGTTCTGGTCGAGGTCGATGGCCGAACCATCGAACATGTGGCTCTGGTAGAGCGGGATCAGCCCGGCTTCCCGGCGCTGGCGTGTCACTTCGAGCAGTGGACGGATGAACGTATCGACCTTGTCCGCCTGGCAATGATCCGTGTGGAGGGCGATGAGCACCGGGTACGCGTCGGCGACGAGGTGCGCCATTTCTGCGATTGCCTGGGCACCAAGGGCCATCGAATTGACGTATGTGCCCGAAGCGAACGACCCGCCACCGAAGCTGATCTGCACGATGCCGTCGGACCCGGCCTCGGCGAATCCCCTCAGCGCTGCGTTCAGGGTCTCAGACGACGTGATGTTGATGGCCGGGTAGGCGTACGAGCCCGCTTTGGCCGCATCAAGCATTGCGTTGTACTGATCGGGTGTTGCGATTGGCATGGATCCCCTCCAGGTGATGTGGACACCCCAAAAGTAGTCCACTTGGTGTCACTTGGTCGAAAGACCCAAGGCTCACTGCATGGACCGTCGCAGTACACTCGCCGCATCTCGGAGGGGTGACAGAGCGGACGAATGTGACGGTCTCGAAAACCGTTGGGCCTTTCGGGGTCCCGAGGGTTCAAATCCCTCCCCCTCCGCCAGCGAAAGGCACCCTTTGTGGGTGCCTTTCCTGTGTCCCCTGAGTCGGGGTACCCTCCCCGGTGCCGTGCTAGGTGGGGTACTAGGGGTGCCCTGAATCCGAAATCCTCTTCACGCGGAGCTGAACTCCCCGCCTGAGGGTGCGACGTCGGTGGGTCTTGCACTGGTTTGATCGGTGATGATGACAGGGTCCTGGGACGGCGGAACGCCGTGAACCGGGTCAGGTCCGGAAGGAAGCAGCCCTAAGCGGTCTGTTCCGGGTGTCTCAGGGTGGCTCTGGAGGAGCCGATCAACCAGACAGCGCCACCGATCGAACGCTCGAAGGCGGGGTGCACGGCATCACCCCACGTTCAACCGGGTCGAACGCCCGAAGGCGGAGTTCACGGCAATCACAGCGTTCAA
>CBDUOH010000153.1:0-2506 GCA_965368815.1 uncultured Acidimicrobiia bacterium | reverse complement strand
TATCGGCGCGGTCACTGTCGTCGCCGCCCGTCAGCTTCATCGCAGCGCGATCGTTGTCGTCGGCGCGGCAGCGGTGATGCTCGGGATCACCGGAGTCTTCGGCTGGTCGATTGAGATTCCCGGGCTGAGCCAGCTCAAGGATGTCGTTGCCTTCACGGCACTCGTGCTCGTCCTCATCTTCAGACCGGCGGGTCTGTTCGGTGAACAACTCGGAGCGGAGGATCGCGCATGACCCTCGATACCACCGCGCCCACCGTTCCTGTCGATGATCGACCGGCGACCGACGTCGATTGGTCCCGGGTGGCCAAGTCAGGTGCGCTCGCGGGGCTCCTTCTCGCCTTCATTGCTGCAATCGGGATGGTGACGATTCTCGATGCGCGAGCCATGGTCGATCCGTGGCTGAGCCTCGGCTATCTGTCGCTGCTCTGGGTGCCGGTCTTCTTTGGCTTCAGCGCCGCATCAGAGCCAACGCCAGACGGGGGTACCCCGCCTGCCAAAGGACCGAGAGATCTCATGGCGGGGATGGTGACCGGGGCTTTGTCCGGCCTGTACTTCACGTTCTTCATCGTCGTGATCGACCGGTTCGACTTGACGGATACGTTCTCGAACCTTCTGCCCCGCCTCGTCGACCTTCTGACATTCGGCAGACCGATGAGCGAGGCCGCCCTGATCTGGATCATCGGTTTCGCCATGCTCGGATTGGTCGGCGGAGCAATGCAGGTCGTGGCAGTGTCGGTTCGACGGTCGGTCCTGTGGGCTTTCACAGCGGTCGTGGTCGTTGCGATGCTCGAGGCGATCATCACCGACCTTTCCCAGGGTCTCCGTGTCGAGTTCATCACCGATTTCATGTATGCCAAGACCGGGGGTCTGACCACGGGTAGCGCGGTCCTTGTCGCTGCTATCGGCGCTGCCGCCGGGTTCCAATCGTCGGGGAAGACCCTCGCGCAACGCCGGCAGGAGCGCATGGCGCTCCCCAAGGAAGTGTTGTTCCGCAAGAACGCGATCGCCGCCGGCGTGACGGTTCTTCTCGTGATCTTCGTACCGATGGTCGTGGGAAGCCTCACGAACGAGCTATTCGCCAACGTCGGTTTGTTCGTTCTCATGGGTCTCGGTTTGAACATCGTGGTGGGATCCGCCGGACTGCTCGACCTCGGGTATGTCGCGTTCTTCGCCGTCGGCGCGTATACGACCGCGGTTCTGACGTCTCCGCTGTCGCCCTACTGGATGCCAACACTTGAGCTCGACTTCCTCTCGTGGGAGGGCTGGGCCATCGTCGCGGTCGTCGTTGTCATGGCCGGCATTTCAGGCATCATTGTCGGGACGCCTGTCATCAGGCTCCGTGGCGACTACCTGGCAATCGTGACCCTCGGCTTCGGTGAGATTGTCCGCATCCTGTTCCTTTCGGACTGGCTGTCGCCGTACTTCGGCGGTGCGCAAGGAATCACAAGCATCCCTGGTGCAGCCGTCGGACCGGTCGATGTCAAGGGAACGAGTTCGCAGGCGATCTTCTATCTCATCGCGGTGTTTGTCGGGATAGCCATCTACGTGGCATGGAGACTCCAGAGTTCCCGAACGGGGCGTGCGTGGTCGGCACTGCGCGAGGACGAAGATGTAGCCGAGGCAATGGGTATCAACACCACGGCCGTGAAGCTCACAGCGTTCGTCACGGGTGCGATCCTTGCTTCATTCGCTGGCATGGTATTCGCCGTCAAGGTTGGGTCCGTCTTCCCTGCGTCGTTCAAACTGCTCGTGTCCATCATCATCCTTGTCGTCGTGATCGTCGGGGGCATGGGCTCGATACCCGGTGTCATCGTCGGCGCCGTCGTCCTCATCGGTGTGCTTGGTGGACCCACTCAGCCCGGATTGCTCCAGGAGTTTGGTCAGTTCAAACTCCTGATCTACGGGGCTCTTCTCGTTGTGATGATGCTCAAACGTCCTGAGGGGCTGTGGCCGAGTGTGCGGAGACAGCGTGAACTCCACCAGGACGACATGAGCCAGGATGCCTGGCTCACGGCGGAACCGGACGATGGCTCTGCAGGGGATGAAAGCTGATGGCGTTGCTCGAGATAACCCAACTCCGCAAAGGCTTCGGTGGTGTCCAGGCCCTCGACGGTGTCGACTTCCACGTCGACAAGGGGGAGATCGTCTCCGTCATCGGCCCCAACGGCGCCGGCAAGACCTCATTCTTCAACACGATCACCGGCTACTTCCCACCGGACTCCGGATTGATCGTGTTCAACGGTCTCGACATCGGCGGTCACCAACCACACGAGATCACGGACCTCGGGATCGCCCGCACGTTCCAGAACGTCAGGCTGTTCCCGAACATGACGGTCCTCGAGAACGTCATGGTCGCCCAGCACAGCCGTACCAGTACAGGCATCATCGGAACTCTGCTCAACACCCGCGGCTTCCGCAAGGAGGAAGAGGAGATCGAAGAGCGAGCCAAGGACATCCTGTCGTACTTCGGCAAGCGTCTGAAGGGGTACCGCTGGGATCAGCCCGC
>CBDUOH010000152.1:0-2517 GCA_965368815.1 uncultured Acidimicrobiia bacterium | reverse complement strand
TTTGCGCATGATTCCCTTCCGTGTTGTCGGGCATGCTAGGTGATGGGTGGTGTTTGGTGAGGGAGCAATATCGTGTGGACCATGGAGCAGTACTCGGATGCATTGCGGATCGCCTTCGTCGAGGCCTATCCCCGTTACGTCGCAGGCGTGCTGGCGGCTCGCGGTATCCGGGTCGACGATGTGATTGCCGATGCCATCATCGAAGGAGCCCAGGTGCTCGATGGTCTACTCACGACCCTCGGGTCGACGCCACCCGATCAGCAGCGCCAGAGCCCGCTTGAGCTGTTTCGCGAGTCCCTCCGGCCCGTCGTGCGCGCGCTGGACACGGTGGGTGTCGCCGAAGTCCCTCGGGACCCGGCGCAACAAGCGCTGATTCCGTGGGATCGGTTTGCCCTGACTCCGGCGTCGGCGATGGCGATCGGAACTGGAGCCCACGATGCACATATCGCGTGGGGCGTGGCGAAGACTGCCGCTCTGGGACAAGCGATCGAGATGTCAGAACGGGAGCGCCCGCTGTTGTGGTTTGCAGCTCGGGAGGGCGATGCTGCTGGTGTCGTTGCAGCGGGGGAGCGCGCGGGGTATGACGTGCGGCAGGCCCCCCAATGGGATTGGCCGGTTGCGGTGCTGATCGATCTCGCTGTCCACAACTCCGATGAGCTCATTGACCTCGCGCTCGGTGATGGTCACCGGATTGTCGCCTACGACGACGTCGTGGAAGACCTTCGTGAGCTTGGGCTGAAGGCGGCTGGGGTGTGGAAGGTGGCGTCCCGAGACGATGTTCTCCACCGTCTCGGGACGATTCTCCCTGTGCTGGGCTGAACAACGACCCACGATCAGCTGTCGACCGCCCCCGCGTATCGGGCCGCGATGGCATCTGACATGTACTGCGCCAAGCCGTCGCGCTGTTTGTCGATGTTCTTGGTGAATCGCTGGTCCTGGACGTACATCGCACCGAGACCGGAGTGGATCTCAGGTGAGCAGTCGTAGAACCAACGAGTGATGTGGGCTCGATGGGCGTCGACGACCTTCGCGGTCCGAGGGTCGCTCGGCTCGACGCCGGCGTCCATCAGTGAGGCGAACTCGTTCGAGATTCCTCCGGATTCGGCTTTGATCGATTCCCAATCGTCCTTCGTGTACGAGGCAGTTCGCTTCGTCGATTGCCGATACACATCGGTGTCGCCCCATCGGTCGTGTGCTTCTTGTTCGTATTCGGCGGGGTCGAAGTCGCCGAACACACTCAGCTTCTCTTCTGGTGTCATGGTGTATCCCTTCCTCTGGGCTGCGACCGCTTCGTCGATCATCCGTGCGATGTGTCGAAGTCGCTCGATCCTGTCCGATATCCGGAGCCGCTCGGCAAGCAGCGCCTCGGCCGGGTCTGTGTCACGGTTGACGATTGAGGCGATCTCCTCAAGGCTCAGACCGAGCTCTCGGTACACGAGAATCTGGCGGAGCCGTTCAAGATCGGCGTCCGTGTATCGGCGGTATCCGTTGTCCCTGCGTTCTGAGGGGATCAAGAGTCCGATGTCGTCGTAGTGATGCAGCGTCCGCACGGTGAGTCCGGACAGCCGGGCGATTTGTCCCACGGTTCGTGTGTCCATACCACCACCGTAAACCCTCTCGTTACGTGAGGGTCAAGCGGGTTTGTGAGAAATCTTCGCGCTGAGCTCAGCGGCTGCGACCGAAGATGCGTTTCAGGACGAGCAGGACGGCCAATGCGCCGGCTCCGATGACGATTGCCTTGCGGCCGTCGACCTTGATGTCTGGGGTGCCCTCGACCGTTCCCGCAAAGAGGATCCCGATGGTGGTGTTCTCGGCATTGACCGTATCGGCGACGGCGAGGATTGCTCCGGAATCCTCCAGGGTCACCGAGTCGGCGTTGATGAGAACGGCACCACCCATGTGGATCGAGGCGTTCGTGGCGTCGAGCGCAACCACGCCTCCCTGTGTCATCGTCAGGGTCTCGGTCGAGGCGGTCTGGATACCGCCCTGGTGGACCGAAATCGTATGTGCCTGGACTACGCCGGCACCACCTTGGCGGATCTCGACCACGTCGGCCTGGACCTCGTCCAATACCTCGTACCCGGTCTCATTCTGTTCTGTCATGTGCATCCTCTCGCTGCTCGAACGATACAGCCCGGGACGAGGTTGGTGTTGGGCCCGGACGCGCAAACGGGGATGTGTCGCCACATCCCCGTTTGGATAGTTTGCTGGTTCGGTGTCTAGTAGCGGTCGCGCCTTGGCTGGCGTTCCTGTGCTTCATTGACACGCAGAGCGCGTCCACCGATGTCCTTGCCATCGAGGTCCTGCATCGCCTTCTGGGCGTTCTCAGGACTCATCTCGACGAACGCGAATCCGCGTGAGCGGCCAGTCTCGCGATCGGTGATGAGTGCTACGGACTCGACCTCACCGATGGCTTCGAACATCTCGCGTACATCGTCTTCAGTTGAACTCCATGGGAGGTTTCCCACGTACAGTCTTGTCATTCTTCCGGCTCCATTCGATTGGAAGCCCACGGCC
>CBDUOH010000151.1:0-2559 GCA_965368815.1 uncultured Acidimicrobiia bacterium | reverse complement strand
GACCCGTGCTTCCGGAATGGAGGCGTTGATCAGCTGCCGAGGGACTCGGCCACCAGGCGATTCACCAGCGCACCATCGAGCTCCTTGCCCGAACGCATCACCGCACCGACAACCTGGCCGAGCGGCGTGTCCGCGTCTGCGCCGAGTTCAGCAATCACCTCAGCGACGAGCTCCCTTGTGGCTTGCTCATCGAGCTTCTTGGGCAGGAACTTGTCCAGATAGGCGAGTTCGAAGCCGATCGAGGCGGATCGTTCGGCACCATGTTCCCCCAAACGGTCGTATTCCGCTTTCGCCTTGGTTATCCGCTTCACGTAGGTCGAGATCGTCGCCAGATACAACTCGTCGTCAGCGTTGCCATCGAATCCCGGGGCCGACTGCGCGGTTGCCACCTCCGACCGCACGGAACGCACCACGTTGAGCGTCGCCTTGTCCCCCGCCTTCATGGCGGTCTTCTGGTCTTCCCGCAAGGTTTCTTCGATGGACATGGGTCTCCTCGGACGTGGGAATCAGATCGGATGGTAACCATTCCCCGACGCCCCGGCGGCGCCGTTGCGGACCCCGCATCGGGCCATATCGGCCTCGTGAGCCCCTCGATTTCGCTATATGGAAATTTTCTTGAAAAAATTTCACAAATATGCCCGAATCGTTTGACACGGTTGATGCAATTGTGAAATGATTCACGAAATGTCCCGAGAGCATTCGTAGGAGAAGCGACCTGTGCTGACCGTTACCGACTGGCGTGAACTATCCGCTTGCCGAGATTCCGATCCTGACATCTTCTTTCCGGTCGGTACAACGGGCCCTGCGATCGACATGATCGATCGTGCCACAGCGATCTGCTCCTCCTGCTCCGTTGTCGAGGAGTGCTTGCTGTACGCCCTCGAAACCAACCAGGAAGCAGGAGTCTGGGGCGGGCTTCCCGAAGATGACCGCCGTCGCTATCGCAAGCGGTGGCTCGCCGAAAGGCGCCGACGCCGCCAAGCGTCGTAGACCGCCATATCTCCAAACGGATGACTCGGCGGGACTGACCGGGACTCAGAACCCGACGCCGCGGTCTGACGGCTTGTCGATCTCGAGGAACGCGATGGCATCGAGCTGGACGCCGAACCGATGACCCCTCGTATCGGTCACCCAGAAGATGTGGTCCTTGCCCTTGACCGACTTCTCGAAGGCCGAAGCAATGGCCTCGCCGTCGTCGACGACGATCTCAAGTTCGCGTGCTGAAGTAACACCGATACGTACGGTTACCGATTCACTCATGTGGCTCCTCTTTTCGTGGTTCGTGTGTTCATGAAATGACAAGGTCAGGGTGGCTGCGCAGTCGCGGCCGGCGCGCCACGAGCTCATCAGCAATCGCGGCGAATGCCTCCGCTGCTTCGCCATCTGGATCCGTGACAACGATCGGCTGCCCGGTGTCGCCACCTTGACGAAGCGCCGGGATGAGCGGTACCTGGCCAAGCAACGGAACATCAAGGTCGGAAGCGAGTGCTTCTCCCCCGCCGCTTCCGAACAGCTCGTAGCGTTTTCCATCATCGCCCGTGAACCAGGACATGTTCTCGATGACACCGACCACTTCCTGATTCACCTTCTTGGCCATCAGGCCCGCCTTGACCGCCACCCGCTGTGCCGCAGGCTGTGGGGTCGTCACGACGATGATCTCGGAGCGTGGGAGGTACTGCGAGATCGAGATCGACACGTCGCCGGTACCAGGAGGCATGTCGACGAGCAGGAAGTCCAACTCACCCCAATACACGTCAACGAGGAACTGCTCCAGGGCCTTGTGGAGCATAGGGCCACGCCATACGACCGCTTGGTCTGGTTCGACGAAGAAATCCATGGAGATCACGGCGACATCGTGGGCGACGGGCGGGATCAACATGTCCTCAAGGACCGACGGTGTCCGTTCGATGCCCATCATCTTCGGGATGGAGAACCCCCACACGTCGGCATCCATGATGCCGACCGAATGGCCCTTCTTGGTGAGCGCAACCGCAAGGTTGGTCGTGACCGACGACTTGCCGACCCCACCCTTGCCTGACGCAATGCCGATCACCCGGGTCCGGCTCCCGGGCTTGGCAAGCGCCACGTCCCTGTCATCGGCTGCTCGGCCACGCATCTTCGTCCCGAGCGACTCGCGCTCGCCATCACTCATGGCGGTCATGGCGACATCGACCGGGCCGGGCGTGCCCGTCGCATCGATCGCATCCTTGAGCCGACGCATCAGCTCCTGCTCGGACGGATGGCCTCCAAGGGGCAGGACCAGGGTGACGGAGACGCCAGCAGATGACACCTCGACGTCCTTGACCATGCCAAGCGACCCGATCGTCGATCGGAGCTCAGGGTCTCTGACCGCCTCAATGGCGGAACGAACGAGTGCTGCATCTGACACGGTGAATACTCCTGGGGCCCTTTTGCGCGAGGCTAGTGAGGCAATGGCATCAAGGCTCCCACGGATCCGTGCCCGTCACCGCCCGCCATCGGGGTCAAGGGCGTAGAATGCGACCTGAAAGAGGGTGGCATGGCTGATTCAAGTTTTGACCAGCAGATCGAGACCATCAC
>CBDUOH010000150.1:0-2574 GCA_965368815.1 uncultured Acidimicrobiia bacterium | reverse complement strand
CCTACAACGTCCACACGCAGCGTTCGCTGCTCCAGGACAAGGTGATCCAGTACGTCCTCAACGAGATCGACCTCGATATCCCCGAAGCGCTTCTCAACGCGGAGGTGGAGGCCCGGATCCGCAACCTTGCGGGTCGTCTCAAGAATGACGACATCTCGCTTGAAGACTACCTGCGCATCACGGGTCAGGATGAGCAGACGTTCGTCGCCCAGATGCGTGAACAGGCCGACCACGCCCTCTCGACGAGGGTGCTGCTTGAGAGCATCGCCGCCATCGAGAACTACGAGGTCACCGACGAGGACATCAAGGATCACATAACCCGGATGCTGCAAGGGCAAGCGGCCGATGTCGACGAGCTCGTGGAGGCCTGGAAGGCGAGTGGTCAAATTGAGTCACTGAGCAGTGATATCCTCCGCGACAAGGCGCTCGCCAGCCTCATCGATGCGGCCAAGCCGGTCGACGCAGATGGCAACGCCGTCGATCTGACCCCGGTGGAGATCGAACAAGAAGAACCGGAGGATGACGAAGTGACCGACGAGGACATTTCGAACTCCGCAGCATCCGACACGACCGTGGATGCTCCTGAAGAGTCGGAGGAAGAAGAATGAGCTATCTCGTCCCAACCGTCGTTGAACAAACACCCCGCGGTGAACGAGCCTTCGACATCTACAGCAGGTTGCTCAAGGACCGCATCATCTTCCTCGGTACGCCGATCGATGATGGCGTCGCCAACATCATCATGGCCCAGCTCCTCCACCTCGAAGGCGAGGATCCGGACAAGGACATCAACCTGTACATCAACTCGCCCGGTGGCAGCACCTACGCGCTGATGGCGATCTACGACACGATGCAGTTCATCAAGCCGAACGTGGCGACGTACTGCATGGGCCTCGCAGCATCGGCAGCCGCCGTGCTGCTCGCTGCAGGTGAGAAGGGCAAGCGCTTTGCGCTCCCTCACTCCCGGATCATGATCCACCAGCCACACGTCTCCGGTGTTGGTGGTCAGGCGACCGACATCGAGATCCACGCACGTGAGATCCTCAAGACCCGTGAGGACATCAACGAAATCCTCGCCGACCACACCGGCAAGTCGCTCGAGATCGTTTCCGTCGACACCGAGCGCGACTTTTGGCTCGGACCTGAGGAAGCAATCGAGTACGGTGTTGTTGACTCGATTCTGTCGGGGCGTCAGCTTGAAGCCGTCTCCAGCTAGGAGCGTTACATCGTGGGTAAGTACGAGGGCTCAGAGCTCCTGAAGTGCAGCTTCTGCGGGAAGTCGCAGAAGCAGGTCAAGAAGTTGATCGCCGGTCCAGGTGTGTACATCTGCGATGAATGCATCGAGCTGTGCAACGAAATCATCGAAGAAGAGCTGTCGGGGACCGAAGAGGTCGAATTCTCCGAGTTGCCACGCCCACACGAGATTTACGAGTTCCTCGACGAGTACGTCGTGGGTCAGACGCAGGCCAAGAAGGTCCTGTCGGTGGCCGTCTACAACCACTACAAGCGGGTGCGGGCGGGTCAGCGGGCCTCCGACGACGATGTGGAACTGCAGAAATCCAACATCCTCATGGTCGGACCGACTGGGTCGGGCAAGACCCTCATGGCCCAAACGCTCGCCAAGTTGCTCAACGTGCCGTTCGCGATCGCAGATGCGACGGCGCTGACCGAGGCGGGGTACGTGGGCGAGGATGTCGAGAACATCCTGCTCAAGATCATCTCGGCTGCGGACTTCGATACCAAGCGGGCGGAACAGGGCATCATCTACATCGACGAGATCGACAAGATCGCCCGCAAGGCCGAGAATCCGTCGATCACCCGTGATGTGTCCGGCGAGGGTGTCCAGCAGGCGCTGCTCAAGATCCTTGAGGGTTCCATCGCATCAGTCCCCCCGCAAGGCGGGCGGAAGCATCCGCACCAGGAGCTGATCCAGGTGGATACGACGAACATGCTGTTCATCTGCGGTGGCGCGTTCGCCGGGCTCGAAGACGTCATCACCAAGCGCGTCGGGGGTTCAGCGATCGGTTTCGGAGCAGACGTGAAGTCCAAGGATCAAGCACGACCTTCCGAGATCATCGAGCAGGTGATGCCCGAGGACCTGATCGGATACGGTCTCATTCCCGAGTTCATAGGTCGCTTGCCCGTCATGACGACGGTTGCTGACCTCGACAAGGAATCGCTCGTCCGGGTCCTGACCGAGCCGAAGAACGCCATCACGAGACAGTACGCCAGGTTCTTCGAGATGGACGGTGTCGAACTCGTCATCACCGATGACGCACTCGATGCAATCGCCGAACAGGCCCTCAAACGAGGAACCGGAGCCCGTGGCCTGCGTGCCATCATGGAGGAAGTCCTGCTCGACACGATGTACGAACTGCCGTCCCGCACCGACGTCGCCAGAGTCGTCATCGACGGTGAGGTGGTCAGGAAGAAGGTCAACCCGACCCTCGTTCCCATCCAGGACATCGCCTCAACCGATCTCCCCGAAGAGCGAACTGCCTAGTCGGTCGGTCGCATCATGACCGATACCTGGCCCCGATCCGCAAAGGTTGCGTTCATCGGGTCCCACGGGATCCG
>CBDUOH010000149.1:0-2594 GCA_965368815.1 uncultured Acidimicrobiia bacterium | reverse complement strand
CCAGAGCTCTCGGATCGAGATTAGAACCTGGGCGTTGGTAGTGCCCTGGCTCCGACGTGTATTCACGTCGGCATGGCGTAGCGGCCGATGCCTTCGTAGATGAGACCAGCGTCCATCACTGCGTCCGGATCAAGTGCGTTGCGTCCGTCGATGATGACCTTGCCCCGCATCCGTTCAGCCACTTTGACGAAGTCGAGATCGAGGAAGTCGGGCCACTCCGTCATGAGCACCACGGCGTCAGCGTCACGTATCGCCTCGAACGGATCCGAGAACACGGTGAGTTCCGGCATGTCCGGAACGGAGGTCACCATCGGGTCGCTCACCTGGACGAGCACTCCCTTGTCGGCAAGTGACGCGGCAACAGTCAGTGCGGGGGAGTCGCGAAGGTCGTCGGTGCCCGGCTTGAACGCAAGACCAAGAAGAGCCACACGCCGACCGCGCAGGGGCCGCAGATGTGCCTGCAGCTTCCGGACAACGGACAGTCGCTGGTTGTCATTGACGGCACGAACGGCGTCGAGGATGAGGGGCTCGAGACCCTGCTCGCGTGCCATCGATGCCAGGGCTGCGGTGTCCTTGCCGAAGCACGAACCACCCCAGCCGACACCCGCGTTGAGAAACGCAGGGCCGATTCTCGAATCGAGCCCGATGGCTCGAGCGACTTCGGACACGTCGGCGTCGACCCACTCACAGATGTTGGCGATTTCGTTGATGAAACTGATCTTGGTCGCCAAGAACGCGTTCGCTGCGTACTTGATCATCTCGGCGGTGGCCCGGCCCGTCTTCACGAGCTGCGGGAGGCGTTCGGGATCACCGCCGTCGAAGTCTTGGGTGAGGATCCGGTCGTAGACCTGTGCGACCTTCTCGACGGATTCGACGGTGTCGCCGCCGACGACGACGCGGTCAGGATGGAGGAAGTCCTCGATGGCCGATCCTTCGCGGAGGAACTCGGGATTGGACACAACCGACAAGACCGAGCAGTCGACATCGTCGGGCAGCGCGCCGGCGATGGTTGCCTCGAGCCAGTTGCCGCTGCCAACAGGCACGGTGCTCTTCGTCACGATGATGTGGTTCGTTCGTATCGCCGCGCCAATCGACCGGGCGGCCGCCGCCACCGAGTTCATCCTCGGATGACCGTCAACGCCGGGGGGAGTGTCGACGCACAGGAAGACGATCTCTGAACGATCCATCGCGTGTTGGAAGTCGTCCGTGAAGGTGAGGTTGCCGTTGGCGACACCGGAACGCAGTCGCTCCTCAAGGCCCTTTTCGAAGAACGGTGGAACTCCTCGGTTCAACGCCTCGAGCTTGTCCGGATTGATCTCGACGCCGACGACGTCGTGCCCGAGATCGGCGAGGCATGCTGCCACCACCGTACCGACATACCCACTGCCCACCACAGCGATACCTGTTTGAAGTCCCAAAACCTTTGTCCCCTATTTCTGAATCTAAGCCCAGCATGCACCAGCGCATGCATCGCCAGTGTAAGCGAGGCGACCACTTTCTGCAACCCCCCAAACACAACCCGTAGTCACAGATGTGCATTGGCGTCGTGCCGGATCCAGTCCCAGCAGACCCATCAACGGCACCTCACTTGGTGAGTTGTCGCAATGATAGGGAGTGCTCTGCGCGGAGATCTCTACCGTTTGCCTCGGCCCCGAATCCGGGCGACCACAACCTGGCGGGCGAGGAGAACCACGAAGGCGGGGTTGTTCCAGATGTAGCGCTTCCACAGTCGACGTGGCTCCTGGATGAGTCGGTAGAGCCATTCCAATCCACTTCGCTGCATCCACCTCGGCGCCTGTTTCACGTTGCCGGCGAGGAAGTCGAACGCGGCTCCGACGCCGACGAGGGCAACGCCGGGCAGCTCGTCTCGCACCTCACCCATCCAGAGTTCCTGTTTCGGCATGCCGAGACCGACCCACACGACATCGGCCCCACTCGAACGGATGGCCTCAAGATGCTCGGCACGCTCCTTGGCGGTCACGTCCCGGTAGGGCGGCGAGATCTGTCCGACCAGTTTGGCGGTCGGTGCGAAGTCGGAGATTGCAGCGGTCAGGGCGGCAAGCGTCTCGTCCGAGCTCCCGTACAGGAAGTGGTTGAGCCCGTGACCGGCTTCATCGACCAGCGCACGGCGCATCAGTTCGGGGCCGTAGACCCGTTCCTGTTCAGGGCGGGCGGTCCAACGCAACGCCCATACGAGCGGCACACCATCTGGTGTGGCGATCTCGGAGTTCGCGATGACCGAGCCGAGTCGCTCATCGCGGCGGGCAGACATGACCGAGTGCACGTTGCACACCGATACGACGAGGGCGGAGTCCGAGGGGCGGGCGGCAACGGTTGACAGGACCTCGTCGTACGAGGTCATCGAAATGGGTATCCCCACGACAGGGGACTTGGGTGGGAATGCGTTGTCGGACTGTGGTCCGTTCGTGGTCATGTCTGCTGTTTCCGTTTCACCGATTGCTGACGCCTGTACTGTTGTGCCGCAGGAAGGGCCGTACGCTCCGCGACCGCGCAGCGTGCGATTCAAACCCTGGTTCCGAGCGGCCGAAGGTAATATCGACTCGATCGCGGCCGGGCTTGAGGTTCGAGGCGCT
>CBDUOH010000148.1:0-2614 GCA_965368815.1 uncultured Acidimicrobiia bacterium | reverse complement strand
TCGACGGCCACCTCACCGTTGACGATGACATATTCGACACCCGTGGGCGCCTGCGCCGGAGCGGTAAAGGTTGCGTTGTCGGCGATCGTGTCAGGGTTGAACACAACGAGGTCCGCCACCTTGCCCGGTTGCACGTATCCACGGTCGGTGATCTGGAGGCGGTCCGCCACGGCACCACTCGTCTTGCGGACGGCTTCGGCCATCGACAGTATTCCCTGCTCCCTGACGTAGCGGCCGAAGATGCGGGGGAAGGTCCCGAACGAACGCGGGTGGGGCCGCTTGGAACCCTGATTGAGGGGCAAGGCGACTCCGTCGGATCCGACCACGGCGTGAGGATGCGCAAGGAAGGTCGTCATGTCAGCCTCTGTTCGGTAGAACACGACGACGCGGGGATAGTTGCCGTGCTCCTGGCACACCTTGAGCGTCAGGGCGGCCGGTGACATGCCAGCCTTGCGTGCAGCGTCCTCAATCGTCATTCCCGACATCCACTCGTCCCCGGGGCCCGACCGGTCGAACACCATGCGGTCCCACAACCAACGGATCCCTTCAGGATCGCCGAACCATCCGGTGGCGAGTTCCTGCTCCGCACGGGCAAAAACATCGGGATCACTGAGCCTGTGACGCATCGCCTCCGATCCGCCATCCTGTACCCATTGCTGAAGGAAGTGGGTCAGCGACGACGAGGAAGCGTCGTAGGGGTATACGTCAAGCGCCATGTCGAGACCAGCGCTGCGAGCATCGTCCACGAGGGTCAGCATCTCGGCGGCGCTCCCCCAATGGTCGGGATCGTTGATGGCGGCGTGGGAGAACTGCAAACGTGCACCGGCTGCCTGCGCTGTTCGGATGGCCTCTTCCATCGACCCGAACCGTCGCGTCGATCCTCCGCGCGAGTGCGTCGCGTACAGGGCATCGTGCTGTGCAACGACCTTGACCATCTCGGTCACCTCGGCCTCAGAACCGTAGGCCGATGGAACGTGCGTCAGCCCGGTGGACATACCGAACGCACCGTCGCTGAGCGCAGCCGACAGCATCGCCTTCATCCGATCAAGCTCCTCAGGGTTCGGGTCACGCTGATCGACACCGAGCACGGCGACGCGGATTGTGCCGTGCCCGACGAGCGGAGCGGCGTTGAGAGCCGGAGGGTTCGCTGCGACTGCCTCGGCGTAGCCATCGAGATCGTGCCACGTGAGGGGAGGCACACCGTCGCCGATCCGATGGAGGTGATCGAAGTGCAGATCCATCCGGTCCGGGTTGAATGGGAAGGGAGAGAAGCTGCAATTGCCTGTCACCTCCGTCGTGACCCCCTGCAACACCTTGCTCTCGCATGTCGGATCGAGCATGAGCGTCACATCCGTATGCGTGTGGATGTCCATGAACCCGGGAGCGATGATCATGTCGGTGGCGTCGACGACACGGTGTGCGTTGGCATCGGACAGGTCACCAACGTCCACGATCATGCCACGTTGCACCGCAACGTCGGCGCGCACTGCGGAGGCACCTGTGCCGTCGTGGACCGTTCCACCGGCTAGGAGGAGATCAGCTTTCATGGTTCATGGCCTCCCATTGGGAAGAGGGCACCTGGACGGTCTCCCGTACAGGTGCCCTCTCCTACTCGCTTGCTGGCTTCACCGCCACCAAGCCTCTCGTCGGCTGGTTACTTGTTGATACGGACCAGGTGGTACCGATCCTGTGCATCAATGTCCTTGTATGCGCCCGATACGTACGACGCAGTGGTCGTAAGCATTGGTCGAGCGATACCAGACACTGCCCACATGCCCTCGGTGAGGGCCTTGTTCAGCGCATCGAAAGCAGCTGCCTGCTCTTCGGCGGTCACCGCTGCGTTGGCTGCATCAATCGCTGCCACGTAGTCGGGGAACAAGGTCTCCATGTCGAAGATCGCGTTGCCGGTCGTCCGGTAGATCGAGTTCGTCGAAATACGGGTCGGGTACTTCTGCGCATTGCCGATACCGCTCCAGAAGACTTGGAAGTCACTGTTGAAGTACCGCTCAGATGCTGCGGAGGCATCCACCAACTCGATTTCGAGGGTGAATCCGATCGAAGCCATCGAGGCCTGAACAATCTGGCTGACCAGCTGGGCAGCTTCGTTGTTCGATGCCGTCATGACGACACCCGTCCAATCGCTCTGGGGAAGCCCGGAGGTTTCGAGGAGCGTCTTTGCCTTGTCGATGTCGTAGGACATCGCTGCAGCAAGTTCGTCGTCGAACGCAGGCGACGTCGGCGCGTATGGGAGCCGCACGACGGTACCGAGACCGTCATAGATGGCGTCGTTGATCGTTTCCATGTCCATCGCATAGCTCAGTGCAAGACGGAGATTTGCGTTGTCCCATGGTGGCTCGGATGCATCGATCCGGAACTGGTCGATGATGGCACCTGCGGGTGCAACCACGTTCGTGAAGCCTGCGGCCTCAAGACGGGTCGCAACAGACGATGACGGGCTGTACATCACATCGATGTCGCCGGCCTCCATGGCTGCTGCCATGGCGTCTGCATCACCGAAGATGCGGTACTCGATACCGTCGATGAACGGTCCTTCACCCCAGTAGTCGGTGTTGGCTTCAAGCGTGACGCTCTCACCAGGCACCCACTCGACCAT
>CBDUOH010000147.1:0-2761 GCA_965368815.1 uncultured Acidimicrobiia bacterium | reverse complement strand
TCTTGGAGGGCATCATGGAAAACGCACCCGATACAGGTCTCACGTGTGTCTCATGCGGACAGAAGTCGGTCATCGAGATCGCCATGACCCTGCCCGATGGCACCGAGGTCAACTTCTGTTCGTGCCACATCTGCGAAGCACGCTGGTGGGACAAAGAGGGCGAAGCAGTCTCGGTCGACGGAATCATCGACCACGTTTCGGGGTAGCAACCAACCCGTCGGTTTGTTCAGACACTGTCGGATCCGGCAACCATCCTCCATGCGGACCGGTGCAAGACATCTGAACATTGTGGGAACACGGGGATCAATCCCGTTCATCGCCTAATCTGCCCCCGTGACCACCGAAGCTCCGCCGGAGCCACCCACCACCCTCGATGAAACCCCTCCGCCGCACCCGCACCGGCGTGCGGTGCCGAAATGGTTCGTCGTCGCCGCGATCGCCGCCCCGACCGCGCTCATCTTCCTGACGATGTCCGGTGCACTCGGACCACTCGGCCAAGCCGGTCAATCCCTGTGGCGAGTGCCGTATCTGTTCCTGGCAAACACACCGACCGGCGGTGACATGGGCGCCCATGTGCTCCTACCGAAGGTTCTCATGGAAGACCTGTTGCCCTCAGGCAGGATCCTGGGTTGGAGCATGGATTGGTATGCCGGGTTCCCCGCCATGTATTTCTACTTCCCGCTTCCTGCGCTCGTAACAGTGTTCCTCGATGTCGTGCTGCCCTATGGCGTCGCGTTCAAGCTGGTCACCATCGTCGGGCTTGTCGCCCTGCCGACGACCGCGTACTTCTTTGTCAAGCTGCAGGGCTTCCCGAGGTTCATTGCTGCGATCGGCGGCGTTGCCGGATCGCTGTTCGTGTTCATGGAGAGCTATTCCATCTTCGGGGCGAACATCAAATCGACCCTCGCAGGTGAGTTCTCCTTCTCGTGGTCCTTCGCCCTGTCGGTGCTGTTCGTCGGCATGGCGGTTCGGAACTACCGGCGAGGCACGATCTTCGAACCGTGGACCGCCGTCGTACTCGGTCTCACAGCCCTGTCGCACGTGATCACGACCATTGTCGTCGTGTTCGCCACGCTCCCGATGCTCGCGGGACCGATCGGGGCACTGCTCGGTGATCGGACTCGGCTAGGTCAGACGGCTCGCGGGGCCGCTGGTCTCGTTGTCACGTACGCCGTCGGCTTCGGCGTCTCCGCATTCTGGAGCCTGGCACTGGGTGTCAGAGTGTTCGGAGGGATGACATCCGACATGGGGTGGGCTCCCGTCAAGACGATCCTCGGTGCCTATCAGGCTCCCGGATCCCCGATCCCCGGCGAGTTCGTGCCGGTACTCGTCGTCGGTGTCATCGGCGTTGTATGGACGATGCTGCGACGCGACCGGGTCGGCATCATGTTGTGGTTGACGACCGGTCCGCTCATCGGGTACTTCGTGATCGCAGACCTGGAGTTGACCGTTCTGTACAACGCCCGCCTCTTGCCCTACTGGTTCTTCGGGATGTTCGTGTTTGCAGGTATTGCGATCGGCCTTGCTGCCAGCGCCGTCGCTCGTCGGTTCTCAAGTCGCCATACCGCCGTTGTCGTCGCCGGAAGCATTGCCGTCGTGCTGATGGTTGGCGTGGCCGGAGCGTCCATGCATGACCTCCCCGGGTGGGTCAAGTGGAACTACGAGGGATACGAAGGCAAAGCCGACTGGCCGGAGTACGAAGGTCTCATGCAGACGATCGACGAGCTTCCCGACGGACGAATCATGTGGGAAGCCAACAGTGAGATGAACAAGTACGGCACGCCCATGTCGTTGATGCTGTTCCCATTCTGGTCCGAAGGGCACCCTTCGATGGAGGGATTGTTCTTCGAAAGCTCGCTCACGACACCGTTCCATTTCCTCAACGCCGCCGAGGTGAGCCATCGACCATCGAATCCGGTGCGTGGGCTCAACTATCACGGGATGGACTTTGCCCGCGGTGTGCCCCACCTCGGCGTCTACAACGTTGCCTACTTCGTCTCGTACACCGAAGATGCCAGATCGGCCGCGATTGCCTACGAGCTACCCATTCTCGCCGAGTCGCCCCCATGGACGGTGTTCGGATTGCCCGAAACCGATCTCGTCGAGGTCGCCACGTATGAACCGGTGGTCTGGGCAGGCGAGGAGGACTTCGTCGAGGCGGCTCTCGAGTGGTACGACGATGTCGACAACCTCGATGTGTGGCTGGTCGAGGACGGGCCCGCCGAATGGCGGCGAGTCACTTCGGTCGAACAACGCCTCGACGAGCGCCGGCCATACAGCACCGAGGGTGCGAGGGCAGTGGTCACAGGGTTTGAGGACCACGAGGTCACTTTCACCACCGACTCGGTGGGTGTCCCGCATCTCGTGAAGGTGTCATACTTCCCGAACTGGCAGGTGTCGGGAGGTGAGGGGGTGTATCGCATCGCTCCATCGCTGATGTTGGTCATCCCGGACCAGGCCGATGTACAGCTTCAGTTCTCCAACACATGGGTCGAGAATCTGGGTATGGCCCTGTCGGTCGTGACCATCGGGGGCCTCGTCGTCTACGCCGTGGTACGACGCCGCCGAGCCAAGGCGTCCGCATGAAGCGTTATCTCCGATCATTCGCAAACAGGGAATCCTTCTTCCAGGCCGTCAAGGTCGGGTTGGTCGGTGTGTTCAACACGGTGGTGTCATTCGCCCTGTTCAACATTTTCCTCACGCTCGACTGGTCATGGTTCTGGTCGATCACCGTGTCGTTCGCCCTCACGACGTTCATGTC
>CBDUOH010000146.1:0-2792 GCA_965368815.1 uncultured Acidimicrobiia bacterium | reverse complement strand
TTGACCCATTGGTTCGTGATGGCTGTGATCTCCTGGGAATGGCGCAGCAGTCCGGCAATGAAACCGTGCGCCACCTTCGACAGACCGTACTCACCGGAGTCGTCGTGGAACGCGTTCTCATCGCCATTGAACAGGGAGATGTGCAGGTGCATCCCCGAACCGTCATATTGCTCGAGGGGTTTGGGCATGAACGTTGCGTAGATCCCATGCTCCATGGCAATCTCCTTGACCGTCAGTCGGGTCGTGGTGATGTTGTCGGCCATCGTGAGGGCGTCGGTGTGCCTGAGTCCCAACTCGTGCTGGGAGGGGGAGACCTCGTGGTGGCTGAACGCGACGGGGATGCCGAGGTGTTCAAGCATCGTGATCGTGGACCTGCGGTATTCCTGGGCGACGTCGAGCGGCGTCAGGTCGAAGTACCCGCCGCGGTCGAGGACCTTGGGATCGGGTGAGCTGTCCTCGAAATAGAAGTATTCGATCTCAGGAGCGACGTAGAACGAGTAGCCGAGTTCGGCGGCCCGTTCGAGGTTGCGTCGCAGCACGAATCGGGGATCGCCGGGGAAGGCCGCGCCGTCCGGGGTGACGATGTCACAGAACATCCTCGCAACGCCCGCTTCGCCGGACATGGATGGGAGGATCTGAAAGGTGGTCGGGTCGGGTTTCGCGAGCATGTCGGCTTCGTGGGAGCGGGAGAAGCCGTCGATCGACGAGCCATCGAACGACACGCCCTCCTCGAGGGCGATCTCAAGCTCCGCCGGGGTGATGGCGAATGACTTCAAGAACCCTTGGACATCGGTGAACCACAGGCGAATGAAACGGATGCCGCGCTCCTGCACGGTGCTCAGCACGTAATCCTGTTGTCGTTTCATGGTCCATCCCGGGCTGGTCAAGTGGTCATCGTACGGAATCTGTGGGAAACCGCCAGACGAGATCGGGTCTGTAACAGAGCGTTCACACTCGTGTTACGTCGGTGAAACGACCGGCGGTGAGTATTCCTGTGTTGCGGAGGCGATCAGGCCTCCGCGTGTCTATGTGAAAATCCGAAAGCGAGGAACGATGCCGTACCGAGCGGAGTACATCTGGATCGATGGGCAGAAGCCCACGGCCAAGCTCAGGTCCAAGACCAAGATTGTTGCCGATGGGGAGGACCTGCCGATCTGGGGATTCGACGGTTCATCGACCGAACAGGCGCCCGGTGATCAGTCCGATTGTGTGCTGCGACCGGTCAAGGTCGTGCCGGACCCCATCCGTGGCGGTGACGACGTCCTCGCATTGTGCGAGGTGCTCAACACGGACATGTCGGTCCACGAGTCGAATACGCGTGCTGCAGCCGTTGCCGCGCTTGAGAAATACCGCGACCAAGAGCCGTGGTTCGGTATGGAGCAGGAGTACACGTTCTTCAAGGACGGTCGGCCCCATGGTTGGCCACTCGGCGGGTTCCCCGCTCCCCAGGGTGGCTATTACTGCGGTATCGGTGCGGACGAGATCTGGGGTCGCGACGTTGTCGAAGACCACACCGTGGCATGCCTTGAGGCCGGATTGGCGATCTCGGGCACGAATGCAGAGGTCATGATCGGCCAGTGGGAATTCCAGATCGGACCGGTTGACACCGTTGAGGTCGGTGACGCGATCTGGCTGGCAAGGTGGCTCCTGTACCGGATCGCAGAGGACTACGACATCTCGGCAACGCTCGATCCGAAGCCGGTGAAGGGTGACTGGAACGGCGCGGGGATGCATACCAACTTCTCGACGAAGGCGATGCGTGAGAGCTACGAACCCATCATCGCTGCATGCGAGGCACTCGGGAAGAAGGCTTCTGAGCATGTCGCCGTGTATGGCGCCGGGATCGAGGACCGCCTGACCGGCCACCATGAGACTGCTCCATGGAACGAGTACTCATACGGCGTGTCTGATCGAGGCGCCTCGGTACGGATTCCTTGGCAGGTGGCGGTCGACCAGAAGGGCTACATCGAGGATCGTCGCCCGAACGCCAACGGTGATCCATACGTGATCGCAGCAATCATGACCGAAACCGTCTGTGGGGCACTCGCCGAGTAAGCGGATCCCTGCCGAATAACACGAGTAGACGTCGCGCATCTCTGACGGGAGGTGCGCGACGTCGCGTTCGAGCTGGGGCCTTGCACCTTCGGAACGAAACGGATGCCTAGGGGGTCAGTGCCCTCACGGCGTCGAGTTGCTGGGTGAACGCCGTGGTGGCGTTGCCGTAGGCGGTGACGGCTTGTCGCCGGAGCGAGCCATCGTCGGGTGCGAGTAAGCCGTCGATCACGCTGTCGGCAGCCGTCACGAGCGCTTGGGAACCGGTGATGGCATCGGGCCAGGCGGGTGGGAAGGGTTCGGGCACGATCGTGGCTGCAACCTGATTGGCAAGTTCCTGAGCGGCATCGCGTACGGCTTCGAAGCCCGCTCTGGCTTGGTCCTGGGTCATGCCGGTATCCGCCCGGTTCTCCCACTCGGCATTGGTCTGGTCGAGGTCAGCCTGCAAGTCGGCAGCGATGCCCTCGAACCGATCGACTTCCTGAAGGTAGGCGAGGATGTCGTTGGGGAGGGTGGACGATGTGGTCGATGGTGGCACGGTTGTCGAGGTGGTCGACGACGTTGTGCTTGTCGACGATGCGACGTCGGCTGCTGGAAGCGCGTTGACAAAGAGGTACGTGAACCCGATGAGCGCCACGATGGCAACGGGCAGAATCCATCGGCCGGGTTTTGGATCTGTGGTACTCACGGATGTGAGCTTAGAACCCCGCAGTGCATTGCAGCATCATCGCTACCCTCGC
>CBDUOH010000145.1:0-2918 GCA_965368815.1 uncultured Acidimicrobiia bacterium | reverse complement strand
TGAGCGGAGAGGGAGGGATTTGAACCCTCGAGGAGGTTCAACACCCCCTACTCGCTTAGCAGGCGAGCGCCTTCGGCCTCTCGGCCACCTCTCCAGGTAGCCGGAAGGATATCAGGCGCTCCACCCAGACGGTTCCCTACGAAACGCCGGCTTCGATCGCCTGCGTCTTGTGGTCCGAGATCTCGATCCGCTGTGGCTTGGCCTCTTCACGAATCGGGATCGTGATGGTGAGGATGCCAGCGTCGTAGTCAGCACCGACGTTGCCCACATCGAGGCTGTCGCCGAGTCGGACCTGACGACTGTTGATTCCGGTGGGTCGTTCCCTGAGCAGCCAGTTGGCGCCGACGGTGTCTTCCATCGTGCGCTCCACCTGGACGGTCAGCACGCGGTCTTCGACCGTCACGTCGATCTTGTCGCGTGCAACCCCGGGAACATCGAACCGGAGCACATACTCGCCATCCTTCTCGTAGGCATCGAGTGGCATCACGCCCCCGCGCCAACGGTTACCGACCGATGAAAGCATGCGGTCCATCTCTTCGAACGGGTCGACAAATCGTGCCATGGTTGCACTCCTTTCTTTCCTGGGTCCGAACCGTGCCACCGCCGTCGCTGCGGTTTCACACCGTTGCTGTGGTGCCACGCCGTGGGGGCGATGTGGCACGGTTCGTTCGGTGTCTTGGACATATGATAGCACATCCGATATATAAGTTGACACGAAACGACTCATATTCGACCTACGGGCTTGCGACGCCCCACTGTTCGATGTTCCACGTCAAGCGGGCATTGGTCGCGTTGTGTTGCACGCCTGACACCCAGTCCGAGCGGACCGCTGCGAATGAGGCCCGGTGAAAGAGCGGTATCAGGGGCAGGTCGTCGGCCAGGATCGTTTCCGCCTCCCCGATGAGGGATTCGAACTGAGTACGCGAGGTTGCTGCCTTGGCTTCCCCCACCAGTTCGGAGAACCGGAGCGAGTTCTCCGACGCCGCATCACCCCGCCCCCATCCGCTATACCCGGCCGACGAGCCCGCTGGATCCAACAGTTCGAGCAATGCGACCGTCGAGGCGAAGCTCCCGTCGTTGATCCATGCCCACATCCCGATGTCGAACGACCCTGCGGGGATCAGGTCGCCGAAGTACACGACCGAATCGACGAGGGCGGTGTCGAGCTCCATTCCCGAGGCTTCGAACGCGTCGACCAGCGACCCGGCCACCGCGATTCGGAGATCGTCATTGCCGGTGGTCGACAGGACAGCCGACGGGTTCGGGTTCTCCAGCTCGGCAAGCGCATCCCGCGCGGCTGCCGGGCTCGCCATGAATACGTCGAAGGCGGACCCATTCCTCGGTACCAGCACCCCCGGGTGCAATGCATCGACATACACGCCGGGTTGATCCGCCAAGGTCTCGGCGTCGATGGTGTGGGCGACCGCCCGCCGGAAAGCGTCGAGGTCGTTCACTGAGTCCGGGTTCGCTTCATATCGGGATGTAGCAAGATTGAATGTCAGATGTTCGAGTACCGGACTCGGAACCCTTTGGACCTCTGAACCATCCGGCACGATCCAGTCATCGACTGATCCACCGGTGTCGAGTTCCACGACATCGACATCCCCCGCATCGAAACTGCCTGCCGGATCTTTGCCGTACGGGACGAAGAACACCTGCTCGATCAGCGGAAGCTCTCGGCCCTCAGCGTCAACCTTCCAGTAGAAGGGGTTCGCCGTCATCACGGACCCGCCGGACCCCTCCACGGGGATGAACGGTCCGCCCGATGGCCAATCGAGACCGTCGCTGGTGGCGATGTCGACATCGCCGAGCGCGTGTTGCGGAAGGATCACCCACAGCGCGTCTTCGAAAGCCAAACCTTGGTGATCAAACGTGATCCACGCCACGTTCTCGACCGACCTGACCTCGATCACACCCGCCATCACGGGGTCAACGGAGCCATGAGCGACAAGCGCAAGATCGCGCATCGTCTCTGCTGTGAAGGTCAGATCCGCCCCTGTGATCGGCTGGCCATCGCTCCACCTGGCATCGGGGTGCACCTGATACCGAACCGTCATCGAGCCGTCATCGTTGAGCTCGATACCACCCGAGGTCTGGCTTGGAAGCCCCAGAACCGTGTCAGGAATCCGTTCCCACGTCAGGGGATCGATGTCGTACACCGTCGCCCACACGGCGTTGCCGACGATTCTTTGGGAGTCGCTCGGGTTCGAACTCAATGGGTTCAGGTCGAAGTCGGCATCGCGAACGCCGATCGCCACAGACGGGACCGGCGGCACGGTTGTCGTCGTCGTCACGACCGTCGGCAGCGTGGACGACGTTGTCGCGGGCGCATCGTCGCTCGACGGTGAGCAGCCGGTCGCGAGGGACGCGGACACCACGACCATGGCGGTCAGGGCCCATGGGAGACGGTTGCGCATCCACGGCAATGTAGCAACGGTTGGCGCAGCACCTCGTCCGTCACATACGGAGCGGGGCCAGTCGTAGGCTGTTGCGATGACGACTCCACCGCCGGCACACGGGGGTATGCCCCGCACCAGCTCGGGAACGAACCGTGAGGCCTTCGGGTCCGCCGAATGGGGTCTGCTCGCGGCTATCGCCCTGATCTGGGGTTCGTCCTTCCTGTTCATGGACGTGGGACTCGAGGCGTTCCGGCCGGGCGTCATCACGTTGGCACGCGTGGCCTTGGGCACTGCCACCATTGCGTTGTTCCCCCGATCGCGGGCTCCCGTGGCCAGGGAACATCTCCCGCGCATCGCCGTGCTCGGCGTGCTGTGGATCGGGATACCTCTGACGCTGTTCCCCATCGCCCAGCAATGGATCGACTCGTCCGTTGCCGGGATGCTGAACGCGGCGGTCCCTGTGACTGCGGCTGTGTGGGCGACCATCCTGATGCGTTCCTTCCCACGTTGGCGCCAGAC
>CBDUOH010000144.1:0-3000 GCA_965368815.1 uncultured Acidimicrobiia bacterium | reverse complement strand
TTCTACGACGCCACAGCGGGTTCCATTGCCATCGACGGGGTCGACGTCCAATCGATGAGCCTCGACCAGTTGCGCAGCGAAGTGGCGGTCGTGTTCCAGGAGACATTCCTGTTCTCGGCGTCGATTTCGGAGAACATCAGGGTGGGCGACGAGCTTGCGTCAGACCGTGACGTGCGGACGGCAGCCCGGTTGGCCAAGGCGCACGAGTTCATCTGCGAGCTTCCGGACGGCTATGACACCGTCGTGGGGGAGCGCGGCTCCACGCTGTCGGGTGGGCAGCGCCAACGGGTCAGCCTGGCGAGAGGCGTGGTCCGCGATCCGCGCGTCCTCATCCTCGACGATGCGACGTCGTCCGTCGATGCGGTCGTCGAGTCGGAGATTCAGGAGGCCCTCAAGCAGGTGATGGCCGGTCGTACGACGGTGATCGTTGCCCACCGGACTTCCACCCTCGCTTTGGTTGACAACGTCGCCTTCATCGAAAACGGCAAAGTCGTCGCGTTCGGCCCGCACGCTCGACTGCTCGAGGACGTGCCGCGGTACGCCGAAGTGCTCGCCGCCGACGGATCGGTGGCCAGCGTATGAAATACATGTCTTCGGCGGGGGACCACGCGGTCGAGAAACCGGGAGCTCTTGTCGTCAGAGGCTCGCGGATCTCGTCCGGTCTCAGGTGGCCGTTCGTGGGTGCAATCACCGTCGCCATCGTCGCGACCGTCGTCCGGCTGCTCGGTCCTCTTGTGGTGCGCGGCGGTATCGACGAAGGCATCGCAGCGTCGGACAAACGGACGATCCTTGTTGCCGCGGGCATCTACGTCGGGTTGCTCACCGTGCAGTATGTGGTCACCGCGATGTCGCAGTGGTCGGTCGCATGGGTGGGTGAGCGATACCTCGTCCAGCTCCGAGGGTTTGTCTTCTCCCGGCTACTCCGACTCGACATGGGCTTCTACTCCCGGTCGAAGAGTGGTGTCCTCGTATCGAGGATGACGGCGGACATCGAGTCGTTGCAGGAGTTTGCTTCCGACGGCGCCGTCATGGCGCTGAGCAACCTGCTGACCGTCATCGGCGTCTCGGTCGCTCTGCTCCTCGTGGACTGGCAGATGGCGCTCGCGGTGTTCGCGGTGCTCGTTGTTCTCCTTGGCGTGTCGGTCGTGTTCCAGAAGCAGGCCCGTCGGGCGTACGACCTCGTGCGTGAACGGATCGGTGCGGTCCTCGCGACACTCCAGGAGGGCATCACCGGCGTTCGTGTCGTCCAGGCCTTCACCCAGGAAGGGACACAGGCATCGAACTTCGGCCGCGTGAACGAACGGCACTTCGAGGCGAACATGGCGGCGGCTCGGGCGATCTCATGGTATTTCCCGATCGTCGCGTTCCTGCGGGTCATCGCGATCGCCGCCGCTCTCGGGATCGGAGCGATGCGGGTCATCGACGGTTCGATGTCGATCGGCACCCTTGTTGCGTTCTTGCTCTACCTCGATTGGTTCTTCCAACCGATCATCAACCTGTCCAACGTCTACAACCTGCTCCAGAGCGCCTTGGCCGCACTCGCGAAACTGTTCAATCTCGTGGACGAGCCTGTGCTCGTCAAGGATCGGGAGGGAGCCTACGACCTGCCTGAAACCGTGGACGGAGAGGTCGGCACGCACAATCTGTCGTTCGAGTACCTCGAGGGTGTTCCCGTTCTGGATTCCGTGACGATCAACATCGAGCCCGGTGAGCGCCTCGCGATCGTGGGGGAGACGGGGTCGGGGAAGTCGACCATCGCGAAACTGATCATGCGCTTCTACGATCCGAACGATGGCACCGTGACCATCGACGGTCACAATCTCGCCGACATCACCAAGGACTCACGGGTCGGGACGATGGCGCTGATTCCTCAGGACGGATTCCTGTTCTCGGGTTCGCTGCGGGACAACCTCACCTACGCCCATGCGGACGCGTCCGATGAGGAGGTCTGGCGGGTTCTCAAGACGATGGAGATCGACGACTGGATCCACTCGCTCCCCGACGGACTCGACACCGAGGTCCGTGAACGGGGCTCTCGGTTCTCTTCGGGCGAGCAACAACTCGTCGCTCTGGCCCGGGCGTTCCTGGCAGATCCCGAGATCATCGTGCTCGACGAAGCGACGTCGAATCTCGACCCCGAAACCGAGGTCAAGGTCGAGCATGCGCTCCAAGCCCTGCTCGCCGGTCGGACCTCGATCGTGATCGCGCATCGTCTGAGGTCCGCCGAACGAGCGGACCGGGTCGTGATGGTTGATGCCGGCAGGGTCATCGCCGAAGGCACCCACGAGCAGCTCGCCGAGTCTTCACCCGAATACAAAGAGCTCGTGGACGTCTGGAAGATCGGTCTGGCGTAGACCGGGCCAGGGGCTCGGAGTAACGACGGGCGTGACGGTTTACCAGGTCCTGTCTCATCGCTACCGTCGTACCCATGTCACAACCCCACCACCCCCGAACCGAGGTCCGTCGGCTGCCTGAGCGCGGTGTCTATGACACGGAGTTCATCCACTCGGTGATCGATGAGGCGCTGATCTGTCATGTCGGCTTCATCGCTGAACACGGGCCGGTCGTCATACCGACGATCCACGCGCGGGTCGGCGACACCCTGTATCTCCACGGCTCTCCGGCATCTCGCATGCTTCGCACCACTCCCGGTCAACCGATCTGTGTCACCATCACGATTGTCGATGGCATCGTCGCCGCGCGGTCGACCTTCCACCATTCGATGAACTATCGGTCCGCCGTGATATTCGGCGAACCCCGGATCGTCGACGATCCAGACGAACGCATGGTCGGATTCGAGGCGATCACCGAGCATGTCATCCCCGGTCGATGGGCCGATGCCAGACACCCGAACGACAAGGAAGACAGAGGCACCAAGCTGCTCGCGCTTGCGATCACCGAGGCATCCGCCAAGGTTCGGTCAGGACCACCCGGTGACGACGACGAGGACATGGACCTCGACGTATGGGCCGGTGTCATCCCGCTCCGCGTAACGCCGGG
>CBDUOH010000143.1:0-3036 GCA_965368815.1 uncultured Acidimicrobiia bacterium | reverse complement strand
GAGGCCAGCTCTACCAGATCGGTCTTGTCCCGGACCAGATCGATGTCATCGCGTGCATATGCCATTGTGAGATGAGCGTACTCGCACGGGCACTCCACGGTTCCCGGATGGCTCCGCGCCCCTCGCGCCTACCTCGGCAGTCGGTCTGCCAGGTAACCCTCAAGACGGTCGATGGCGATCCTGTCCTGAGCCATCGTGTCGCGGTCACGCACCGTGACCTGTCCGTCGTCAAGGGAATCGAAGTCCACGGTGACGCAGAACGGGGTGCCGATCTCGTCCTGCCGACGATATCGGCGACCGATGCTCTGGGTCACATCGACCTCGATCTGCCACCGCCCCCGGATCGCGTCGGCGACCTTGTTGGTCGTTTCGACAAGGTCGGGCTTCTTCGACAGGGGCAACACCGCAACCTTCACGGGCGCAAGACGAGGATCCAATTTGAGGACGACCCGGCTCTCACCGTTGACCTCCTCCTCGGTGTAGGCATCGATGAGGAAGGCGAACGTAGTACGGGTCGCACCGGCTGCGGGCTCGATCACGAACGGCACGAGCCGCTCGTCAGCCTCCTGGTCGTAATAGGTCAGGTCCTCACCCGAACGCTCCATGTGGGCTTTGAGGTCGAAATCGGTGCGATTGGCGATGCCCTCCAACTCATCCCATCCCCACGGGAACAGGTATTCGACATCGTGGGTACCGGCTGCGTAGTGGGCCAGTTCATCGGCGTCGTGCGCGCGGAGTCGCAGGTGCTCGGGGGTCATCCCGAGGTCGAGATACCACTGCTTCCGAAGTTCGACCCATTCCTGATACGCATCTGCCGCGTCGTTCGGATGGACGAAGTACTCCATCTCCATCTGTTCGAACTCACGCGTTCTGAAGACGAACTGCCCCGGGGTTATCTCATTGCGGAATGACTTGCCGATCTGGGCAATGCCGAAGGGAAGCTTGAGTCGTGCGGTCCGGCGGACGTTCTCGAAGTTGATGAAGATCCCCTGCGCCGTCTCGGGACGAAGGAACACCTGGTTGTCCTCGGACTCGATGGGCCCCATGTGCGTCTTGAACATGAGGTTGAACTCTTTGGGCTCCGTGAAGGTCCCCCTGTTGCCACAGGTGGGGCATGTGTCCGGATCGGCAAGCTTGTCCAGCCGGTGCCTCGCGTTGCACTCCCGGCACTCGACGAGTGGATCCGAGAACGACGACACATGTCCGGACGCAACCCACACCTCGGGCGATTGGAGGATGGCGCTGTCGATTCCAACCACGTCATCCCGAAGCTGGACCATCGAACGCCACCACTGTTCCTTGACGTTGCGCAGCACCTCGACGCCGAGCGGCCCGTAGTCGTAGGCACTGCGGAGACCCCCGTAGATCTCGGACGATTGGAAGACGAATCCGCGCTTCTTGGCAAGATTGACGATGGTGTCGAAGTCAGCTGGCATGCATGCTCCTGATGGTGGTGCGGGCAATGGGAGAGCGCAGGCTACCCATCGCCCCCGGGCAAGGACTCATCTTGGGCACCCCCGAACCTTCGATCCCGGTTCTGGTATTCGGCAACGCACCGGGCCAGCTCGACCCGGTTGAACTCGGGCCACAGCACCGGCGAGAACACGTACTCGGAGTACGCCGCCTGCCAAAGAAGGAAGTTTGACGTTCGCTGCTCCCCGCTGGTCCTGATCACGAGGTCGGGATCAGGCATGTCGGGAACATAGAGATTTTCGGCGATGAGGTCTTGGGACACGTCCGACACCGCGATCGTGCCATCGTCGACCATCGAAGCGATCGAGCGAACCGCATCCACGATCTCGGCGCGACCTCCGTAGTTGAACGCGAACACCATGGTCATCGCGGTGTTCGCTGCCGTCTGTCGCTCCGCTATCGCCATACGGTCGAGGACCTCGGTGGGGATACGCGGGTCCGCCCTGTCCCCCGAGAAGACGACCTTGACGCCAAGCTCATCCAATTCATCACGGCGCCGCTCGAGCAGATCCACGTTGAATTGCATCAGGAACTCGACCTCGAAGGCGTCACGCGCCCAGTTCTCGGTCGAGAACGTATAGACGGTGAGCCATTCGATGCCGAGCGCAAGCGCTCCGTGCACGACGTCGAACAGGGCCGGCTCCCCTGCCGCGTGTCCCTGGGTCCGGTGCAATCCCCTGGCGTTCGCCCAACGTCCGTTCCCATCCATGATGATGCCGACGTGTCGAGGGATGCGGTCAAGGTCGACCGTCTGACGCATGGCGTCGAACGCAGCGATGACTTCCTCAGACATTGGGAACTGCAAGCGATTCGAGGCGCCGGTCCAGGTGGTACTCCATGAATCGCTTCGTGATACCCAGCGCCTCGCGTGTCATCGAGGGATCGGCCGCGGGGAGTCGCGTGATGTCGGATGCGGCGATCCCGGCCAGGTAGGGAACCACCCCGTCCCGCAGGGCATAGGCTCCCGACGTTCGACACTGTTCGCACAATGAGCCGCCCTCGGCGAAGCTGAACCGCTTGAGCGGACCGCCCGATCCACACCCTGCACACGTGTCAAGGGCAGGAGCGACACCCACGATGTCAGCCACCTTGAGGAGGAACGCCGTGACAAGGTCAGGATGGGGCTGCCCCTCGTCAAGCACCGTCAAACCACGTTGCAGCAACAGGAACATCCTCAGGGATGGGTCGTCTTCCTGCACGACCGCATCCACCACTTCGATCATGGTGCCCGCGGCGAGGACGCGGTCCAGGTCGTTCCTCACGTTCGGGAACCCGTTGATGACCGACACCTGGGTGATCGTGTCGAGGTTCTTCCCCTCGTACAGAACGATGTCGACGTGTGTCATCGGCTCCAGACGCCCACCGAACCTGCTCTTCGTCTTGCGGACCCCTTTGGCCACCGTACGGAGCTTGCCGTGGTTCGGGCTCAGGAGGACCACCACCCGGTGGGATTCACCGAATGGATAGCCACGGAGCACGATGCCCTGATCCGACCTGATTGCCATCCACGGAAGATACCGGACCGAGCGTGTCGGATACCGGATTGCAGGCGACGGAGCGTGC
>CBDUOH010000142.1:0-3052 GCA_965368815.1 uncultured Acidimicrobiia bacterium | reverse complement strand
GGCTGCGCCAACGACGGTTGCGGTGAGATAGCTCGGCTTCATGGCTGCAATAGTAACGGGAATCCCGGGAGCGAAGTTCTACCGTCCGCACACATCGGGTGCGTAGATGCCTGCGACGATGTCGTCAGCATCCTCGCCGCTCACGGGGCCCCAGAGCAGCACCGTGTCAGAAGCTGCGCTGCGCACCTCGTAGGTTGTTCCCAGTTTCGGATCGGACCCGAAGGAGACAACCTGGCTCGCATACGTGTCCTTGAGCGCTTGTACCGTGTCGCCGATCCTGAGTCCACTGAGCGTTGTGATGCTCGCCGGCGGGAGGCTGATGTCCCCGTAGAGGGTGTCGTTGCGATACCCGTTGAACTGCTCCTGTCCGCCGTTCTTGGTGACGATGGCTGCGAACGTTCCGAACGTGAGGACTCGCTCCAGATCCCCTGCGCAGACTCCGTACTGGCCCGTCGAGGTCTGCCAGCCGGTGTCGACAGGATCCCCGAGCGACGCCACAAGGCGGCCGATGGCCGTTGCCGCATCGGCACCGAAGACGATGTCGGGTATGTCGTTGTCGTTGACCCGGAGTCCATCGGTCATCATCTTGAGATCCTCGGCCGGGATCGCCGGATCAACTGGGTCATATGGGTCGGTGGAGGGCAGCGTCGTGGACGTCGTGGCGTTGGGATCCGTGGTCGTCGTGGCGTTGGGATCCGTGGTCGTTGTGGCGCCCGGCTCCGTGGTCGTGGTGGTCGCCGCCGCCGTCGGGTCGCCCTCGGCTCCGAACAGCTGGAACACCGCAACGGAAAGGGCGACGAGGAGCAGACCGATGATCAAACCCGTGAGGAGCGGTGAGCCCGGCGGTTGGCCGGTCGGCGTCGGCGCTGGAGGGACAGGCGGCATGCCGCGTGGGGCGGGGGGGATGTCCGCGTAAGGATCCGTCCATCCCGGTGGGTTGTTGTATGGATCCTGAGGGTCGCTCACTGCGTCGGTCCTTGTCGGCGATGGCGCATTGTATGTCGGTTTGGTCTGGGCGTGTGGAGCATTACTGCTCACTGCCTTCGAGAGCGAGCTCGGTCGCGTAGTGGGATTCGATCACCTCGCGGGGAGTCTTGGTCGCGACCAGGATGGATTGCCCCGCGTCCGACCGGGTCAGGCGAACCGGGATCTCAAGGCGTTGTATCGAGTCGAGATCGATGTCGCGGGCGGACCAGGCAAGCGATATCGCTTCGCTGAAACTGATCGTGTCGCTGAGTGTGAACATCTGGGTGAGCTCGGATGCCACGGTGGAAAGCTGACGCGGCGATTCGTACTTCTTCATCTTCTGGAACAGCTGCAGGATGACGTCCTGCTGATGTTGGTTGCGCATCAGGTCGCCGGCGCCGGGCATGGTGAACCACCCGCCGTCGCGGAACTCCTGGGTGTGGCGCGACCTGACCCATGCGAGCGCCTGGTCGCCGCCGACGTCGGTACATCCGGCGGGGAGGTCGAGACCGGACTTGTCATCTCGGACAGCGTATTCGAAGCACAGTTCGAGCCCCCCGACGGCATCGATGATGTCGACGAAGCCTTCAAAGGTGAACTGGGCGAAATGGTCGACGGCAATGCCGGTCATCTCCGAGACCTTGACAGCGAGCAGCGTCCCACCGTTGATGTTCTTCGAAGGGCAGCCCTTGGCGAGAACATTGATTCGACCTTCGCCACCGGTGCACGGGTTCACGACCCAGAGGTCTCTCGGAAACGACATCATGAATGGTGACGTTCCGTCGGTGGGGAGCACGAGATACAGGATCACGTCCCCGTTTCCGGAGTCGTCGTCACCGCCGATGAGGAGAACGGTCCGATAGGTCTCGTCGGGAAGGGGCGGCAGGTAGATCGTTGTGGGTGTACCCGGTGCGGTCGTCGTTGTCGTGTCCCCCGGTCCCGGGAGCGGGTCACGCAGAGCCGACTGAGCCTCTTCGAGCGAGAAGGACTGGCGGTCTCGGCTGTTCCACGAGACAAGGATCTGGAACGTGGCGAGGAAGACCGATAGGACGAGCAGTCCCGCAACTCCCACCGCGAGTCGAACAGCTATCGGCTTGATCAGGGACTCGTCGTCGGACTTGGATCGGATCCGGGATGCGAACCACCATGCCAGCACACCGAGCATCGAGGCGAGGAGAACGACGGAGAACAGCCCCAGCCTGGAATCGAGGAAAGGGGTGAAGATGATGAAGGTCACGACGGCGACGGAACCGAAGGCAAGATTGGGGACCGTCAGGACGCGGTTGGTGGATTGGGGGACTGCCATGACCGTTACAAGGTACAGGGCAATTCGGGATGTTGTTCATGCGGGCTGGAGACCCGTCGCCGATTCACCGATCCGTCCGGTTGACGATGTACCCGACGACAGGGGCACCCACCTCGGCCAGACGTTCGGTCGCTGTCGTGGTGGCGGATTCGTCGGCACCGTCAGTGACGACGAGGATGGCGCCATCGGCGTGAACCGCCAGGTGCGGGGTCGCGTCCGACCATCCGATGGGCGGAGTGTCGATGATGATGAGATCGGCACGCTCAGCGATGGCCTCGAGCGCGTCGGCAACGGCGATCCCTGACAGGATTCCAACGTTGTCGACGTCCTCACCAGAGGGGATCATCGGGAACTTGGTGCGATCGTCGATGACCCACATCCGGGCGGCCCCGGTCACCGAAACCGTTCCCGCGGCGAGCTCGGTCAGTCCAGGTGTGGCGCCCGTCGACAGATATCGGGACAGCCCATGTGGCGATGTGTCGCCATCGATCAACAGCACGCGACGGCCGAGCCGACTCGCCGCGATGGCGAGGTTGGCCGCAACGGTGGACGCTCCTTGGCCGGGAGCGGGGCTTGTCACCAGGAAGATGCGCCCGACTGTGGACCCGTCGACCGCCTGGGCGGCATCGGCGTACGCGGCAGCGGCGTCTCCGATCGGTGCAGCGGCGAGACCCGGTGTCGGATCGACTGGCACGCGACCGAGGTTGGGAACTCCTGACAAGACGGAGGGAGGTTTGCGACCGAATCGCATCACGACCCCGACGGGCACGACGAGGGTGA
>CBDUOH010000141.1:0-3252 GCA_965368815.1 uncultured Acidimicrobiia bacterium | reverse complement strand
TACGCATCCCAGTCCACAACGGCCGTTCGGATCCCTGCCCGCTTGGCACGTTCAAGCCCGTGGGCGTCCGGACGATCGGAGATGACAATGACAAGGGAACAGCCGAAATCGGGGGCGGCCGACGCGTCGATGAGTGCCTGAAGGTTCGTCCCAGAACCGGAGATGAGGACGGCGGTCGGGAGCTTGTCGGTCATTCATCTGAGTGTAGAGCCGGGCCGTTCCTGAGCAGAATGCTGGCACTGCCCGGGAATCCGCTTCCCGAGGTCGCTATTCACCCAGCGAAGCGGAGCGGAAGTGGAAGTGTGCGTACCGTAGGTGGTCCACGAATCGTTCGGGATCCCCGTCCCAATCCCACGCCAGGATCTCGTCGCGAGTGCGCCGACCCCCGATCCCGCGGAACAGGTCGAACGAGGACGCCCTGACAGTCGCGACCGGTTCATCCCGTCCGATGTTCCAGCCGAGGTCGCCATCGGTCGATTCCACACGAAGCGTCGGAAGGCCGTGTGCGGCGAACGCCGGCCGAAGACCCTTCACGTATCCAGCCGCCGCGATCTGGAGCTCGAACAGGTCGCGACTGCCCGAGTCGTTGAATGCGTGTCGGAGGTCATATTCGTGTTGGAGGATGTCCGTCACCGCCGCCGCGGGTATCACGGCCGGAGGAACACGGCCGAACACGGTGTCGAGGTGTGCGGGCAGATCCAGACTGTCGACGTCATCGAGGACTGCGACCGCGGGTCCGATCGTCGTCGACCACTCGTCGACCACTTCCCGATACGACATGCCTCGACGTGACTCCACCTGGACGGCGGTCCAGGCATCGCTGGCGAATCCGTCCCATACACCGTTGCATGTGTCTGCCGATATCCCCGCAAGGTGGCGCACGACATCGGCTGCTGTCCAATCAGGACAGGCAGGCACCACGACCTCCGTGTCCCGGTCTGCGAGGAATCCAACGATGCGGTCATGTCCCGCTTGGTACGCAACGCCGTACATCGTCGCCATGCGAGGTCCTCCTTCTGTGGGCTGCTACCCCATGGTTTCATGGTCGCACAACCCCGGGTACGCCGCCAGCGGCATGGTGGCGACGGGGGGACGACTCAGCGGTTCATGGCCTCCTGCATGGCCGATCCCATGTCGGTCGGTGTCGGGGCAACGACGACACCGGCGGCGTTGAGCGCATCGATCTTGGCGTCAGCGGTTCCCTTGCCACCCGAGATGATCGCACCTGCATGACCCATCCGTTTCCCCGGGGGTGCCGACGTACCGGCGATGAAGCCAGCCACCGGCTTCGTCATGTTGGCCGTGATCCACTCGGCGGCTTCCTCCTCGGCGGTTCCGCCGATCTCACCGATCATGATCACACCCTCGGTCGCTGGGTCGTCGTTGAACAATCTGAGGCAGTCGACGAAGTTGGTTCCGTTCACCGGGTCGCCACCGATGCCGATGGCCGTGGTCTGTCCCAGACCGTTGAGCGTGAGCTGGTGCACCGCCTCATAGGTGAGGGTCCCCGAGCGTGACACGACACCGATCTTGCCCGGCGTATGGATGTAGCCGGGCATGATCCCGATCTTGCATTCGCGTGGGGTGATGACACCCGGACAGTTGGGGCCGACGAGCCGGACGTCACGGTCCTGAAGGAAACGCTTCGCAAGCACCATGTCGGCCACGGGCACGCCTTCAGTGATGCAGATGATCAATGGCACGCCCGCATCACCCGCTTCCATGATTGCATCCGCAGCGAAGGGCGGCGGCACGTAGAGGACCGTCGCGTTGGCTCCGGTCGCATCCACGGCCTCGGCAACAGACCCGAAGATCGGTACGTCGACGGAATACGTGTCGGGTCGACCTTCGACACCTGAGTGGTCGGTCGCTCCCGAGAAGGATTCGGTCTGCCCGGCCCGCGATGGGTGGACCGCGCCGACCATGTTCGTTCCGTATGCGATGGCCTTGTCCGTGTGGAACCGACCCGTCTTACCGAGACCCTGCACGAGGACCTTCGTGTCCATGTTGACAAGCACACTCATTTGGCCAACTCCACGATCTTCACTGCGCCGTCCTTCATGTCTTCGGCACTCACCACGTTGAGCCCGGATTCGTCGATGATCTGCTTGCCGAGCTCCACGTTCGTTCCCTCAAGGCGCACGACGAGGGGCACTTCGAGGCCGACCTCCTGGACCGCTGCCACGACTCCCTCGGCAATGGTGTCGCATCGCATGATGCCGCCGAAGATGTTGACAAAGATCCCATTGACGTTGGGATCGGCGGTGATCAATTTGAAGGCTGCGGCGATCTGGTCCTTCTCGGCTCCCCCACCGACATCGAGGAAGTTGGCCGGTTCACCACCGACATACTTGATGATGTCCATCGTGGCCATCGCGAGGCCCGCCCCGTTGACCATGCATCCGATCGTCCCGTCGAGTTTGATGAACGACAGGCCGAACTCCTTGGCCTCTGCCTCTGCGGCGTCCTCTTCGGACTCGTCACGGAGCGCGACCACATCGGGATGCCGGAACAGCGCGTTGCTTTCGAACGACATCTTCCCGTCGAGCGCCATGACGCGCCCATCCGTCGTGACCACGAGCGGGTTGATTTCGACCAGGTCGGTGTCCAGCTCCACTGCGGCGTCGGTCAGGGCTTGCAGGAACTTGGCTCCGTTCCTGGCTGCATCGCCTGACAGGCCGAGACCGGCCGCGACCCTGGCGGCTTGGAAACCGAGAAGTCCGAACGCCGGGTCGATCTCCTCCCTCAGAATCTTCTCCGGGGTCTCCTCGGCCACGACCTCGATCTCGGTCCCGCCTTCGGTCGACGCCATGACGATGTTGCGACTCGTCGACCGATCCAGGAGCACGGACAGGTACAGCTCGGTTTCGATGTCGATGCCCTGTTCGATGTACAGGCGGTTCACCGTCTTGCCTTCGTCACCGGTTTGCACCGTAACGAGCGTCGATCCGAGCATCGCCTCGGCGAGCTCGCGGACCTTGGCCTTCGTGGCATCGACCCCACCGTTGATACCGTCCAGAACCACCGTGACCCCGCCGAGTTCGGGATGTTCCTTGAAGCGGCCCTTGCCACGCCCGCCTGCATGGATCTGGGATTTGACGACGACGACCGGGTTCCCTGTGCTTGCCACGAGGTCAGCGGCCGCCTGCGCGGCCGCCTCCGGGTCCGTGACCATCACCCCCTCAGGGACCGGGATACCGCGGTCTTTCATCAAGGCTTTGGCCTGGTACTCGTGGATCTTCACGTGCCCTC
>CBDUOH010000140.1:0-3318 GCA_965368815.1 uncultured Acidimicrobiia bacterium | reverse complement strand
TCTCACGGGACACGGAGAAGCGATCAGCGGGAGAGTTCTTCGCGGCCGCCGACCAAGCCACGGATCTTCACCGCGAGGCGTCGGCCGATCTCGAGGGTGCTCTCGCTTCGATAGGGGTGACGTCCAAGCCGGAGCTCGAGGCCCGTCTGACGCGCATCGTGACGATGGCCACATCGGCCGACGAGCTGCTCGATGTCGATCCGCCGGTCACCGCATCGGCCTCCTACGCCACGATGTCCACAGCGTCGGCCGCATGGCTTGCCGGGGTCACCGGCCTCCGTACCGAACTGGTGGGGTTGATGAACAACGGTGCCGACGACGAGGCGGTCGCGAGAATTCGTTCGGCGGTGCAGCTGCTTGGGGTCGGTGATGTCGCCTATGCCCAGTTCCTCGAGTCTGTGGAAGACTCGCGCGTCGAGGGGTTGGGAGCTGTGACGTTCGAACCGGTGATCTACGTCAACCGCGAGGCGCAGGATCCCCTGCTGTACGACCCGCTGAACCTCGCGCTGCGCATCAACTCGTCGTACGAGCTCGCACCCCGGCACGATGTGGGCGTTGTGGGCCAGACCGAGCCGGAACCGGTGGGTGATCGGGGAGGTGTGCCGTTGGTTCCGTTCTCCGAGGCGTTCGGCGTCACGGCAATCGTCACGAACAACGGGAACGAAGTCGAAAGCGCGCTGTCCGTGGAGCTCGAGGTCCTGAATGCCGGCACCTCCGAGTCCTCGACCTTGAAACTGTCGATCGACCAGATCGACCCCGGGGCGTCGGCGTCGATTACGTTCTTTGATGTGCAAATCGATCCGGGAACCTTGTATCAGCTCAAGCTCACCGTCACAATCCCTGAAGACGGAAAACCGGACAACAATACGTGGGTGATGTCGATGATCAGAAACGAGGAGTCGTGACAGACGCGGCGCTCATCGTTGCGGCCTTCGCAGTGGTGGTTGCGCTGGTCGCGATGACCCAGGCAGTGGCGCTGCGGCGGAAGCTCGATTCGATTCCCACAGACGGGGACGTCGTGACCATGATCAGGACGAGTATGCAGACCGCATCGGCGAACGCGGTCGCGGTCGAGAATCTCGAGGGACGGCTCCAGAACGTCGAGGCCAGGCTTCCCTACGCCGTCAGCTACATCGGCGTCGTTGCCTACGACGCGTTCGGAAACATCGCGGGCAACCAGTCACGGTCCATCGCCATGCTCAACCAACGAGGAGATGGAATCGTCCTGTCGCTGCTGGTATCCCGTGGTGAGACGGTGTTCTTCACCAAGCAGGTGACGAACGGCCGCGGGTCCGAAGAGCTTTCCCCAGAGGAAATGGCAGCAGTGGATCGCGCACTCGGTCGGTAACCTGCTGATTCATGATCGACATCAACGTGCTCCGGAACGAGAGGTCACGCCTCGCTGAATCCCTCGCCCGGCGCGGCGTGGAAGTCGATCTCGATGCCCTGTCGACGCTCGATGAACAGCGTCGGGCGGTCCGAACCGAGGCTGAGGAACTCCGGGCCGCCCAGAAGTCGGCCGGGAAAGCGATCGCAACACTCGATGGGGACGAGAAGCAGGCGGCCATAGAAGACGCGTCGCGCCTCGCAGCCGAGTACAAGTCGCTTGTCACGAAGGCGGACGTTCTTGATGAGCAGTTCGACGCCGTGTGGATCACCCTTCCGAACCTGACCGACCCGACCGCCGCTGACGGCCACCACGAGGAGGACGCCGTCGAACTCCGAAGGGTCGGAGAGGTGCCGGTGTTTGACTTCGAGGCGAAGGATCACGTGGAACTCGGGGCGGCCCTTGGTGTGCTTGACGTCGAACGCGCGGCGAAAGTCTCGGGATCGCGCTTCGGCTTCATCATGGGTGATCTGGCAATCGTCGAGTTCGCGCTGGTCCGATATGCCATGGACATGCTCATGCCTCACGGCTTCGTACCGATGATTCCTCCCGTACTCGTCCGCGATCAAGCGTTGTACGGAACCGGGTTCTTCCCCGGAGACGCCGAGCAGGTGTACTCGATACCTGACGACGACATGTACCTCGTGGGAACGTCTGAGGTTCCGATCGCGGCGTTCCACACCGATGAGATCTTCGAGGCTGACGCGCTTCCCATCCGATACGCCGGCTACTCGACGTGCTTCCGTCGGGAGGCAGGCACGTACGGGAAGGACACCAGGGGGATCTTCAGGGTCCACCAGTTCGACAAAGTCGAGATGTTCTCATTCGTCACCCCTGACGCAGCCAGTGCCGAGCACGACTTTCTCCTCGAACGAGAGGAAGAGCTGCTCGCAGGTCTCGAGCTGCCATATCGGGTGGTCAACGTCGCGGCTGGCGACCTCGGATCCTCGGCAGCCAAGAAGTATGACATCGAGGCTTGGTTCCCGTCCCAGGAGCGATACCGCGAGGTGACATCCACGTCGAACACGACCGACTATCAGAGCCGTCGACTCAAGATCAGGTACCGCACCGACTCGGGGAACGAGTTCGTGAACACCCTCAACGGGACCGCGATCGCTGTCGGTCGGATACTCATCGCCTTGATGGAGAACCATCAACAGGCCGACGGCGGGATCAGGATTCCATCGGCGCTCGCTCCGTACACCGGGTTCGACCGGCTCAGTAACGGATGAGCAACGGCAAGGTCTTCAGCGATATCGCTGACAAGTACGACCGGCTGAACGCCGTACTGTCACTCGGTCAGGACCAGAAATGGCGACAAACGGTTGTGTCCCGGCTTCCGGCAGGACGGCTGCTGGATCTCGGAGCGGGTACGGGCGCGGCGAACGGCATTCTTGTGCCGAGGCAGGTCGTGGCACTCGATCCGGCGCCGGAGATGCTCGCGCTCAACGATGCCGCCGAACGGGTGGTGGCTGTCGGTGAGGCTTTGCCATTCGAGGACCGTTCGTTCGATGCGGTGTTCTCGGCGTACGTGTTCCGAAATCTGGACTCGGTCGACGGGACCATGCAGGAGATCGCAAGGGTGCTTCGACCGGGGGGGATGGCCGGCATCATCGATCTCGGGCGCCCGTCGGGGGATTTCAAACGAAGGCTTCACACCATGGGGACCGCCGTCGTCCTGCCTCTTGCCGGCATGACGATCGGAGCGCGTGACGAGTACGTGTATCTCCATCGGACGCTTGACAAGCATCCGCCTCCCGAGGAACTCCTGGCCGACACCCAACTCGATCTGCTCGAAACGTGGCGGCTCGGCCCCATGGGGTTTGTTTGGGCCGCCATCCTCGCGAAACCAGCGGCCGAGTAATCGCGAGCCCCTGCCTTCGGGCGTTCGACCCGGTTGAACGCAGTGACTGCCGGTGCCCAGCCTTCGG
>CBDUOH010000139.1:0-3507 GCA_965368815.1 uncultured Acidimicrobiia bacterium | reverse complement strand
ACTGTCCCCACGATTGGGGATACGAACGAATCTGGGTCTCGTGCTCGCCGACGGCGGTTGCTGAATAGTGTCCACCGGCTTCGACGATGTGCTGATGGATCCGATGACCCTGGCTTGACACGAAGTACTTGTCGATGTCCCACCCCGCCATCGTGCCGAGGGCGATGGAGACCCCATCAACGGCCATCATCGTCTCGGTGATGGCGACCAACATGTCCACCTTCTCGCTGGTCGAGACATCGAAGGGGTTCTCCTCATACGGTGTCTCCCAGGTCGCTTGGACGACGGGAACATCGGCGAACGCGAGATCTGGCCCTGAGACGATCGCTGAAGCAGCCGCGATGGCCGTCGCGTTCCTGCCACAGGCAGCGATCCCGGCATCGGTGAGGTCGCCCGTGGAAGCGAATCCCCACGACGACCCGATCAGTGCCCTGACCCCGACACCGATCCGTTCGTCCACCTCGAAGGTGTCGAGCTTGGCATCCTGGACCGCGATCGCTTCGGTCTTGGTGACCATCGCCCGCGCGTCGGCGTACGTCGCACCGGCGTCGATGGCCGCCTGAACTCCTATCTCCGCCCGATCGAACATGCAGTCTCCTCGCTCCTCCGGACCGTCAGGCGCAGGATACGCAGCACGCCCGCCGCTAGTCCTCAGGAATCGTCGACAACCACGACAGCGGACGCAGCGTCAGCACCCAGGTGAACGGTTCCTGTCCGGGACTCGATCATGACGGAACCGTCGGCCCCGGTTGCGAGCAGTGTGACCGCCGCACCCCGTCCTGCGCTCTGGGCCTCGAGAAAGGCGTCGAACGGGGCCGCAACCGAATGCACCGTGAGAGAAATACCCGTGGGGGCATCGACGAGCTGCATCGTGGCGACCGCGTCGTGATCCGCTGAGCCCGGGATCGGTTTGCCCGTGGGGCCGAATCGTGGTTCCCCCAGGAATTCGCTCAGGCGGTCGGCGACGAAGTCAGGCGTGATGTGCTCCATCTCGCACGCGACCTCGTCTGCACGCTCGGGCGTCAAACCGAGATGATCCGACAGGAACAGACCCCACAGCCTTCGATTTCGCAGCACCGTTCTCGCCAGCGCGGCACCCTTGTCGGTGAGTGCGACACCCTTGTACGGCGTGTAGTCGACCAAACCGAGCGTCTCAAGCTTCTTCACCATCTGGTTTGCGGAAACACCCGAGACGCCGAGCACCCTCGCTATCTCAGAGACGGCGATCGGCGGATCGGCCCCATCCTCGACCGCCCGGGCGATGGTGATGAGGTACATCTCCTCGGCCTCGGTCGTGATGTGTTCATGGATGGTCATGATCACCAGACTACCGAGGAGTGTCGCTGCCGGTGCGCTGTCGACCGGCTCCACACCAGAACGATTTTCCCGTCTTGGAGCCGATAAACCCCTACCGTGTCGCCATGCACAAACTTGTTGGTACATGGCGGCTCGTGGAATGGACGGTCTCGATCGGTGACCGCATCGTTCGACCGTTCTCGGGTGCGGCCAAAGGACTGCTGACCTACACCGACGAAGGCCGGATGTGCGCCTCACTGATGAAAGAGGGCCGCGATGACCTCGACACGGGCTCGTTTGCACGTGCTGAGGCCAAACACCGCGCGAGCGCCGCGGCCGGATACATCTCGTACGCGGGCTCATACGAAATCGTCGGCGACGAGGTGCACCACGATGTGGAGTTGAGCCTCTTTCCCGACTGGGTCGGCGACGTCCAGACCCGCACGATCGCGTGGGAGGACGAACCCGACGGAACACGGGCACTGATCCTGTCCTATGTCCAGAACGGCAACGGGAAACCGGCCATCAACACGCTTCGGTGGCACAGAATCACGTCCTGAGGTCACCCTGTTCAGCGGTCGGGTAGGCCGTCAGTCATCGACGTCGAGTTCAACGAACGCCCGGTTGAGATATACGAGGGGAACGCCGGTCCGTACCACCGCTTCCACCACCTGGCCGAAGATGACCCAGTGATCCCCCATTTCGAGACGCTCGACGACCTCGCACTCGAACACCTGGAAGGCATCGTCCAGAACAGGGCCAGCGACGGAGACCTCGGGTTCATCCCATTCCGTGGCTCCGAACTTGTCGGCACCCGGAGTAGCGAACACCAAGGCCAGATCACCGGCTCCTTCAGGCAGAAAGTTGACGGTGAACCCATCCGTGTCGAGCAACGGTTGGAGCGACGCGGCCGACTTGTCGATACAGATGAGCACGATCGCCGGATCCGCCGAAACAGGCGCGAACGCCGAAACGGTGATGCCCACCGGACCCTCGGGACTCGACACGGTCACAACCGTCACCGACGCAGCGACGTTCTGCATGACAGCTTTGAATATCTCGGGGGTGATTGAGCCCGGCAACGGCACCTCGTGTCGGTCCCGACATCGTAACCCCGCCGCGAGTCGACGTTTTACACTGCACCCATGACCCAGCACATCGAGATCATCGAAGTCGGACCCCGCGATGGTCTCCAGAATGAAGATGCTGTGCTCACGACGGACCAGAAGGTCCAGTTGATCGACCACCTCGTCGCATCCGGTGTGCGACGCATGGAGGCCGTGTCATTTGCCCACCCGCGATACGTTCCGCAGATGGCTGACGCCGAGGCCGTCATGGGCCGCGTCGAGCGAGTCGATGGCATGTCGTACATCGGGCTGGTCATGAATGAACGTGGATGGCAACGCGCCGAAGTGTCCGGCGTCGACGAGGTCAACGTGCCTGTCTTCGCATCCGATACGTTCAACCAGAAGAACCAGGGCGTGGACACCTTCGACTCCATCGGCACCCTCGAATCCATCGTGGCGCAGGCATCTGACAGGGGCATCCCGGTCACCGCAACCATCTCGGCAGCGTGGGGTTGCCCATTCGAGGGAGAGGTACCGGTCGCTCGACTCGTCGAAGTCGCATCCCGCATCGCCGATATCGGCGTTTCCGAGATCGCACTCGGCGACACGATCGGCGTGGCCGACCCGTGGTCGGTGCAACAACGTCTGGGTGCGGTGGCGGACGTCATCGGCGACATCAAGCTCCGGGTTCACTTCCATGACACCCGCAACACCGGCCTCGCCAACGTCTACGCGGCGATCGAACACGGTGTGCGAGCCATCGACTCATCCGTCGGTGGCATCGGTGGATGCCCGTACGCACCTGCGGCCACCGGCAACATCGCAACCGACGACCTCGTGTACATGCTCAACCGTGGCGGGTTCTCGCATGGCATCTCACTCGCATCGCTGATGGGGGTTTCGAGCGAACTTGAGGCGGTCCTCGAAAAGACGGTCCCGGCCATGTTGCCGAAGGCAGGCGACTTTCCGGATTCCGTGGATTGATTTGATGGCAGAATCCCAGTTCCGATGCACGTACGTCCCTTGGAGGATCCATGATCAGGCACATCGCACTCTTTCGGTTCACACCCGGGACGACAAGCGCACAGATCGATGAACTCGATGCAGCTCTCCGTTCACTCCCCGACCGCGTGTCGGCCATCGA
>CBDUOH010000138.1:0-3655 GCA_965368815.1 uncultured Acidimicrobiia bacterium | reverse complement strand
TGGTCGGCGGCCGCGAAGAACTCTCCCGCTGATCGCTTCTCCGTGTCCCGTGAGACGAGGTATGCGATCACGGTGATGACCGCTATGGCGGTCAGTACGATCAGCAGCCAGCGGCGACGTCGGTGACGTCGATCTGACCGGTACGGCCGATACGGCATGGTGGGCGAGGGGGGACTTGAACCCCCACGAGTGTTACCTCACAGGAACCTGAATCCTGCGCGTCTGCCAATTCCGCCACTCGCCCGCGAAAACGAAAGGCTAGCAGGGGTCACAGGTACAGCCCCACCGTCGAGTCGCTCGTTCCCCTTGCAAACTGCCATACGCCATACACTCCACCTCATGAATCTTGCTCGTGGGTTGGAACGACGTCTCGAAAACCTGGTCGACGGTGCAAGCGCCACGATGTTCAAGGGGAGGATGCACCCCGTCGACATCGGGAGCAAGGTTCTGCGCCAACTGGATTTCCTCGCCAAGGAGACCGTCGCGGGTCCCCAGGTACCAAACGTGCTCACGGTCCGGATGAATCCCTCGGATCTCGATCCGAACGCCGATCATCATGAGCTGAGAACCGAACTCGAACGGGTGGTCACCGAGATGGCACGCGAGAACGGGTGGCGTCTTGTCGGACCGGCCACGATTACGGTGTCGGCTGATCCACGGATCCCGAAGGGAGTGCTTGCGTGTGACGGCAAGGCTGCGCCGGGACCGCTTCCGGTGTGGGCGCATCTCATCGCAGACGACGGGTCTGCAGTTCTGAACATCACCCACAACCGGAGCCTCATCGGACGGGCACTCGATTGTGACATCCGGATCATCAACGAGCAGATATCCCGGCACCATGCCGTCGTTGCAACGCAGGGTGATGCTGCCCGCATACTCGACCTCGGCTCGTCGAACGGAACGTTCGTCAATCGAGCCCCGATCGGAAAGACCGCACAGTCGCTGGCTCCGGGCGATAACGTCGTGCTGGGAGACCTTTCCTTCACCTACCGGCTCGCGGGGTAACTGTGCCAGCGCTGTTCTTCAACATCATCAAGTTGCTGTTCCTCGCCATGCTGTTCTTGTTCCTCTGGCAGGTCGCTCGTTCGATCCGGACCCATGTCGGCTCCAACCCGGGGACCAGATCCGAGGGATTCGCTGCCGAGGTGGTCGTTCTGACGGGTGACGGCGACCCCGAGCGGGTCCGGCTCCGACCCCAGGGGCATGTCTTCGGCCGATCCCAGGACGCCGACATCCCCATCGATGACCCGTACGCATCAGAGTTCCATGCGCGCCTCGGGATCCAGGACGACAAGGTCATGGTGCATGACCTCGGCTCGACCAACGGCACCTATGTCAACGGTCGGAGGGTGACCAGCCCGCGGTCGGTCGTGCGAGGCGATACCGTTCAGATCGGCAAGACGATTCTCGAGGTGAGATGAAGTACATCTGGGGTACCGGGACCGACACCGGAAGGGTTCGGGATCACAACGAGGACTCGTTGTATCCCAAGGTATCGGGTTCATCCTCAGGACCCGAGATCCTCATGGTTGCCGACGGTATGGGCGGTGCCGTTGGTGGCGAGGTCGCCTCGCGTCTCGCTGTCGAAGCCGCATCCAAGGACCCTGCTGATGCTGATACCCCACCGTCTGAACGCGTGCTCGCAGCCAATGAGGCGGTCGTCCAGGCGGCCGAACAGGACAGGCAACTCGCCGGGATGGGCACGACCATGACGCTTGCGGCGCTCTACCCGGACGGCCGAGCGGTCCTTGCCCATGCAGGCGACTCCCGCGCCTATCTACACCGGGACGGAAACCTCGAACAACTCACGACCGACCACTCACTCGTCGGTGAGATGGTTGCCCTCGGGCGGATCTCCAAGGAGGAGGCACGCCACCACCCCCACCGTCATCTCGTGACACGGGTCCTTGGCCTCGGTCCGATCTCGGTTGACGAGATCGAGATCCAACTCCAACCCGGCGACCGGCTGCTCCTGTGCTCGGATGGGCTCACGGACATGGTGTCGGACCTGATGATCGACGAGATGCTTGGTGCCGGAGGCGGAGTCGAACCCACCGCCTGGGCGTTGATCGAACAGGCCAATGCGGCAGGAGGCGTCGACAACACGACCGTTGTCGTGATCGACGTCAGGGAATGACCCGCCGAGGCGAAGCCGGGCTCATCGTCGCCGCGGCGATCCTTGCAGCCGTCGGTGTCGGCATCGTCGAGTTCACGCGGGGCAACTGGCTCAATGCACAGGTTGCTGTCACGTTGATCTCGTTCCTGATCGCATTCGGCGGGATCCATGTGGCCGTTCGCGTCTGGGCACCGGGGGCTTCCAGCCTGCTGCTGCCCTCGGTCGCCTTCCTTGCCGCCGTCGGATTCATCGAGATCTACCGTCTCGACGGTCACCTTGCGGCAATCCAGCGGTGGTCGCTCGTCATCGCCGCGGCGGCAGCCGCAGGACTCCTGTGGATGCTGCGCAACACCGGTGTGGCCGTGCTCCGTCGATATCGCTACGTCCTGTTGGCCGTCGGCGTCGGCTTCCTTCTCCTCCCGCTTCTTCCCGTCTCGTGGCCGGTCCACGGAGCCGTCGTCAACGGATCCAGGCTCTGGGTCCGGTTCGATGTCCCCGGCGTCGACCGCGTGCTCAGTTTCCAGCCGGGCGAGATCGCCAAGGTGCTGATCACCATCTTCCTCGCGTCCTACCTGGCCGAACGCGCCGAAGCGATGTCTACGGTGAATCGGAAGATCGGACCATTCAAGATCCCCGAACCGCGCCACCTGTTCCCTGTGTTCGTGGCCGCCGGTCTCGCCTTTGTCGTCCTCACCTATCAACGCGATCTCGGTGCCTCGCTGCTCCTGTTCGGCCTGTTCGTGGGCATGCTGTACATCGCAACCGGCCGCTCGTTCTACGTGATCACCGGTGGATTCACGGCCCTTGTCGCCGGAGCCGTTGCCTACTCGACCTTCGACCACGTGCAGCGCCGCATCGACGCGTGGCTCGATCCTTTCGGGCACTTCAGCGATGCCGGCTACCAGACGGTGCAGTCCCTTTTCGCCATGGGTTCGGGGGCGCTGACCGGCTCGGGGATCGGCCTCGGGCGTCCGGATCTCATCCCTGCGGCAGAAACCGATTTCATCTTCGCCGCCGTCGCCGAGGAGATGGGCCTTGCCGGCTCACTCGCCGTGCTGGCTGGCTTCGCACTCTTGCTTGCGGCGGGTTTCGGGATTGCAATCCGATCCCGCGATCGGTTTCGCAAGTATCTCGCAGGTGGGCTCACGATCGTCGTCGCGTTGCAGGCCGTGATCATCCTGGGCGGCGTCCTCCGGGTGATGCCCATCACGGGGATCACGCTGCCGTTCATGTCGTATGGCGGGTCATCACTCGTCGCCAACACCGCCATCATCGCGCTGCTGCTGCGCGTGTCTGACGAGGAGCGCGTATGAACATTGCCCTGAGACGAGCCGCATACGTCGTGTTCGGTGCGTTCGTGATCCTTGCGGCATCAGTGACATACATCCAGGCCGTGAATGGTCCCGAATACCGGGACGACTCACGGAACCCACGCGTTGTCGCGTGGCGCACCGGTCGTGAGCGTGGACCGATCGTGACCGCCGATCAGGTCGTCGTTGCGCTGTCCGAGCCATCGCCCGACGACCCCGGGCTGTTCCA
>CBDUOH010000137.1:0-3726 GCA_965368815.1 uncultured Acidimicrobiia bacterium | reverse complement strand
ACGCTATGCCTCGTAGAGCTCGGCTCGTCGCCATTGGAGGTATGAATCGATGAGGCCGTCGATGTCGCCGTCGAGGACGCCTTGGATGTTTCCGATCTCGTAGTCGGTGCGGAGATCCTTGACCATCTGATAGGGCTGGAGGACATAGGAACGGATCTGGCGACCCCACCCGGCCTCGTGCTTCTCTCCGCGGATCTCGGAGACGGTGGCGGCCTGATCGGTTCTGGCCTTCTCCGCAAGCCGTGCTGCAAGCAGCTGCATGGCACGTGCCTTGTTCTGCATCTGGGACCGCTCGGCCTGACACGACACAACGATGCCGGTGGGTTCGTGGGTGATGCGAACGGCCGAGTCTGTCTTGTTCACGTGCTGACCACCGGCCCCCGAGGCGCGATACGTGTCGATGCGCAGATCCTCGGGATCGATCTCGATCTCTTGGATGTCCACCTCGGGAATCACGTCCACACCTGCGAACGCCGTATGTCGGCGCGCCTGTGAGTCGAATGGGCTGATGCGGACCAAACGATGTGTGCCCCGTTCGGATTCGAATGTTCCGTAGGCGTTCTCACCCCGAATCGTGAGCGTCACCGACTTGATGCCGGCCTCCTCACCTTCCTGGTATTCGTCGACCTCGAAGGTGAACGACGACCGTTCCAGGTACCGGTGGTACATGCGGACGAGCATCTCCGCCCAGTCCTGGGCATCGACACCTCCTGCGCCTGCTGACACGGACAGGATCGCCGGACGATCGTCATACTCGCCGAAGAACAGACTCTCTCGCTCAAGCACGGCCAGCTCACGCGTCAATGCCTGCAGGTCCCGCTCGACCTCCGCGAAGGATTCCGCGTCAGACTCATCGACTGCCATCTGAAGCAACACACCGATGTCCTCGACCGACTGTTCGAGGTCCGATACGTGCTTGATGATGCCCTCGAACCGGGCAAGCTTGCTCGTGACTTCGCGCGCCCGATCCTGGTCATCCCATAGATCGGGCTCCGAGGCGATCTTGCGCAACTCGGCGGCTTCGGCCTCTTTGCCTTCGACGTCGAGGAACGACCGCGCATCGGAAAGCCGGGATTCGAGGTCGGAAACGATTGCTCGGAGTTCGACAGGTTCCATGGGCGAGAGAGTACCGAGCCGTGGCACTTCAACACTGACGCGTCTCAGCAGGAGAACGGTGCCCGATGCTCAGATCCGCTATGCAGACTCGGGGAGGGGTTCGGCACCTGGCGCACCGTGGCAACGCTTGTACTTCTTGCCGCTGCCACACGGACAGGCATCGTTGCGCCCGATCTTGTCACCTGTCCTTTGGACCTGCCGTCTGGTGGTCCCGTCGGATTTGGCGCTCGAGGTCGTCACACCACTCGCCGTTGGCTGCGGGGCGGCGCTGGCAACCTCGACGTGGAACATGTACCGGATGGCGTCTGCCTTCGTGGTCTCGACCATGTCCTCGAAGAACGAGAAGCCCTCGCGCTGGTATTCGACGAGCGGGTCACGCTGCCCCATCGCACGAAGACCGATACCTGAGCGGAGATAATCCATCTCGGCAAGGTGCTCGCGCCACTTGTTGTCGATGACCGAGAGCACCACGGTGCGTTCGAGGGACCGCATGACGTCTTCGCCGATTTCGGCTTCACGCTTCGCGTAGACCTCCGCAGCATCCTCAACGAACCTATCGGCGAGCTCCTGGGGATGAAGATCCTGTGGATCGGCGAACGATTCCTTGGTGATGCTGGTGTCGTATATGACGTTGATGGAAGTCAACAGATCATCCCAATCCCAGTCGAAGGCATCGACGCCCTGGGTGGCGTCGAGCACGATGCCCTCGATGGTTTCGTCCCGCCACTGGTCCAGGAGTCCCTTGGTGTTGTCGCCGTGGAGGATCTGGTTGCGCCACTTGTAGACGATCTCGCGCTGGGTGTTCATGACCTCGTCGTACTTGAGCACGTTCTTGCGGATCTCGAAGTTCTGGCCCTCAACCTGGCTCTGCGCACGCTCGATCGACTTGCTCACCATCTTTGCTTCGATGGGAACGTCCGGCGGAATCTTGAGGCGTGACATGATCGACGCCACGCGCTCGTTCGCAAAACGACGCATCAGGTCATCTTCGAGGGACAAGTAGAACCGGCTCTCACCCGGGTCCCCCTGACGACCCGAACGACCGCGGAGCTGGTTGTCGATTCGACGCGAATCGTGGCGTTCAGTACCAAGAACGTACAGACCACCTGCGGCGAGCACGACCTCACGGTCCTTGTCGGTCTCCTTCTGGAACTCAGCGGTGAGAGCAGCCAACTTGTCGGCGTAGTCCGGATCAGATTCGTCGACACCCTGCTTCTTGAGACCCGCGATCGCGAGCTCCTCCGGGTTGCCACCAAGTTTGATGTCGACACCACGACCTGCCATGTTCGTTGCGACCGTGACTGCTCCTGAGATTCCTGCCTGAGCGATGATGTGGGCTTCACGCTCGTGTTGCTTTGCATTCAGGACCTCGAAGGGAATCCCCTGCTTCTTGAGTGTGGCAGCGAGTCGTTCCGACTTCTCGATGGAAACCGTGCCGACGAGCACCGGTTGACCGTTGTTGTGCCGCTCGACGATGTCTGCCGCGACAGCGTTGAACTTGTTGTCCTCGTCGATGTAGACGAGATCAGGCTGATCCACCCGGGCGATGGGACGATTGGTGGGAACGACGACGACTTCAAGACCGTAGATCTCGACGAATTCGCCTTCCTCGGTGATCGCGGTACCCGTCATACCCGCAAGCTTGTCGTACATCCGGAAGTAATTCTGGAGGGTGATCGTGGCGAGGGTCTGGTTCTCCTCCTTGATGGCGACCGATTCCTTTGCCTCGATCGCCTGATGCAAACCCTCGGAATAGCGTCGGCCCTCGAGCACACGGCCGGTGAACTCATCAACGATCATCACCTGCCCATCCCGGATGAGGTAGTCGACGTCGCGCTGGTACAACGTCTTGGCCTTGAGTGCCACATCGAGATGATGGATGAAGTCCACGTTGGCGTGGTCATAGAGGTTCTCGACGTTGAGCATCTGCTCGACCCGCGTCACACCTTCTTCGGTGGTCACGACCTGGCGCTTCTTCTCGTCGACCTCGTAGTGCTCGTCGATCCGGAGCCTCGAGGCAATTCGTGCAAACTCGGCGTACCACTTGCCGGTCTCGCCGACCCGACCCGAGATGATCAAAGGGGTACGGGCCTCGTCGATCAGGATCGAGTCCACCTCGTCGACGATCGCATACGCGTGACCGCGTTGAACCATGTGCTCCGGATTCATCGTCATGTTGTCGCGGAGGTAATCGAACCCGAACTCGTTGTTCGTACCGTGGGTGATGTCGGCTCGGTAGGCAGGTCGCCGTTCCTCAGGTGTCATCCATGCCTGGATCAGACCGACATCAAGGCCGAGGAAACGGTGGATGCCGCCCATCCACTCAGCGTCACGACTGGCCAGATAGTCGTTGACCGTCACCACGTGCACGCCGCCCCCGCCGAGGGCGTTGAGATAGGCAGGCATGGTCTGGACGAGGGTCTTACCCTCACCGGTCTTCATCTCGGCGATCATTCCGCGGTGCATAGCTGCGGCGCCGATGATCTGGACGTCGTAATGACGCTGCCCGAGAACCCGCTTGGCAGCCTCCCTCACCGTGGCGTAGGCCTCGACCTCGATGTCATCGAGTGTCTCGCCGTTGGCGACTCGCTCCTTGAGCCATGACGTTCG
>CBDUOH010000136.1:0-3852 GCA_965368815.1 uncultured Acidimicrobiia bacterium | reverse complement strand
AGCGATGCCATCAAGGCGCTGCTCGTGGGTGCCACAGTGGCACAGATGGCCTCGGCATTGTTGCGACAGGGGGCAGGGCACCTGGGGACGGTCACTGATGACGTCCGCAGCTGGCTCGAGGCGAACGACTACGTATCGGTGGATCAGGCGCGAGGGAGTCTTGCCCACGGGGCAGTCGGTGACCCGAGTGTGTTCGAACGGTCCAACTACCTCAAGATCCTGACCTCGTACACCCCCAGCTGGTGACGGGAAACGCACTCCGACCCGACAAGCGCGCTCTTGGTCCCTTCCTCCTCGCTGCGTCGGCTGTGGCGTTGGCATTGGCACCGATGCTCATCGATGATTCGTATTCGGTCATCGAACACACGACGAGCGAGTCTGGCGCCCAGGGCGTTCCCGGAGCGTGGCTCGCACGGCTCGGGTTCGTGCTGTTCGGGTTCGCGGTCGTGGCCATAACGAGGCGCAGCTGGGGTCGATGGAAGCAACCCGGGACCTCCTTGCACCTGCTCTTCGCCTTGTGCATGCTGCTTGTTGCCGCGTTCTCTGCACGGTCGTGGGATCCGGTCCTCGCTTACGACGTCACCGAGGACGCCATGCATTCGGTCGCTGCCACCGCGATGGGATTCGCCTTCGCTCTCGGCGTGGTCGCTGTGGCGATGCGTCGCCGTTGGCGGGTGTCTGACGTTGTGGCCGTCGCTGCCTCGGTCGTGCTTCCGCTTGGCATGGCCCTCTACGAACCGGTGAGCGGAGTCCTCCAGCGGACCATGTTTGTGATTGCCTATCTCTGGTACGGATCAGAAGCAATCCGTGTCAGAGAGCGATAGGTCCCCCTGCCGAGTCGGCGGCAACCCTGAATCCCACATTGCCTGACGTGCTGTCTGGCGTGTTCGAAGACCGCGAATCCACCCGATATCTCCAGCAATAGCTGGCATGGCAGAGATACGAGCCGCCACGCATGACCCGGCCGGCACCGCTCGGTGGGCCGGTCGGATCTGCCATCGGTGACCGGCGATAGTAGCTGGCGTCGAACCAATCGGAGCACCACTCCCAGACATTGCCCGTCATCTCACACAGCCCGTAGCCATTGGGTGGGAACGAACCGACGGGACAGGTACCGACCCATCCGTCGTCGGCCGTGTTTCTGGCGGGGAACTCACCTTGGAACACGTTCATGCGATGTTCCCCGTTTGGTTCACGCTCGTCCCCCCACGGATAGTGGCTTCCCGAGAGCCCGCCGCGGGCGGAGAACTCCCACTCCGCCTCCGTGGGAAGCCTCGTGCCCGTCCAATCGCAATATGCCGCAGCGTCGAACCAGCTGACATGTACGACGGGGTGATCCAATCGGTCCTCGATCGAGCTCTGTGGTCCCTCGGGGTGTCGCCAGTCCGCCCCGAGCACTTGGCGCCACCACGGGGTGGCTGCGACAGCACGTGTCGGCGGGGAATCATCGGGGAGAAGACCGCCGAACACGAACGAGTCTCCGAACTGTTCGGCCGTCGTGGCGTAGCCGGTCGCTTCCACAAACCCGGCGAACTCTGCGTTCGTGACCGTGTGGATGCCGATCTCGAATGGCGAGATCTCGATCCGGTGACTCGGCCCCTCGCCGTCTGCCCGATAACCCCTCGGATCATCGGTCCCCATCGCGAACGCTCCACCGGGCACGTGCGCCATGGCCGGTGGATCACCCTGGGGCTGGGTCGGCGGATTGGCGGGGCGCTCGTCGCCGCGGTCACTTGATGGCGCACAACAGTTGCTCAAGCCCGTGCTCCTGTCGATGGTCGGTACCGCACCCCACCCAGATTATCGGTGGTCGAGTCACCGGATGCCCGGCCCGATGCCATGGTCGGGAGCACGAACGTGCCCCGACGATCCGCCATTAGGCTCACTCGCCATGGAAGATGTCAATCTTGCGGGAAAGACTGCCCTCGTCACCGGTGCCGGACGCGGCATGGGGCTTGCGATCGCAATGACGCTGGCGCGTCGGGGTGCCAACATCGTCGTCAATGATCTCTCCGACGACCTGGTCGGGGCCGGTGTGTCAGAGGTCGAGTCGTTGACGCCGACGATCGGCATCATCGCCGATGTGACCGACGCACAGCAGGTGAACGCGATGGTGGATTCCGCCACCAGTCGGTTCGGTGGTGTCGACATTGCTGTCAACAACGCCGGCATTCTGCGACCCACGCCATTCGTCGACATTTCCGAGCGTGAGTGGACCGCCGTCATGGATGTGACCGTGCATGGAACCTTCCTCGTCTCCCAGGCCGTGCTTCGTGGCATGATCGATCGATCCTGGGGCCGGATCATCAATATCTCGTCGACAGCGGGCAAGAGCGTGAGCACGATCGGTGGGGCCCACTACACGACAGCCAAGACGGCAGTTCTCGGGTTGACTCGTGCTGTTGCCAAGGAGGTCGCTCCACATGGTGTGACCGTCAATGCAATCTGTCCCGGGCTGTTCGACACCGACATGACGCGGGCGACGATCCCCGCGGACGTCGCGGCGGCGTACGCTGCCAGCTTCCCGATTCCGCGCCTCGGACTTCCATCGGAAGTGGCTGACCTTGTGGCCTTTCTCGCGTCGGACCAGGCTGCATACATCACGGGTGCGGCGCTGGACATCAACGGGGGCGACTTGATGGTGTGATGTTGGTGGTGTCCGAAACGCAGCGTCCGATGTGTCAGTTCGCTGCGGCGACCGTCTGTGCGATTGCTGTGCCGACGTCCGTCGTCGAGACCGTGCCACCGAGATCGGGCGTGTGGGGACCTTCCAACAGAGCCGCTTCGATGGCCCGCATGATGCCGTCGTGGGCTCGCGTGTAGCGCTCATCGCCGTTGCCGAGGAAGTCGAACATCATCGCTGCTGACCAGATCTGGCCGATCGGATTGGCGATGTTCCTCCCGTAGATATCCGGGGCTGAGCCGTGAACGGGTTCGAACATGGAGGGGAACTCGCGTTCGGGATTGATGTTCGCCGATGGTGCAATCCCAATCGTTCCTGTGGTGGCCGGACCGAGATCCGACAGGATGTCGCCGAACAGATTGGAGGCGACGATCACATCGAACCGGCCGGGATCGAGGACCATCTGGATGGTGAGCCCGTCGATGTGGTACTGGGTGCGCCGGACGTCGGGGTACTGCTCACCCATGGCGGCGAAACGTTCGTCCCAATAGGGCATCGTGATCGAGATCCCATTCGACTTCGTCGCCGATGTGACGTGCCTCTTGCGGTGCATCGCGAGTTCGAACGCGAACCGCATGATGCGGTCGGTTCCCTTCCTCGTGAATGTGGACACCTGCTGTGCGAGTTCGCGATCGGTTCCCTCGAACAACCTGCCGCCCATCGACGAGTACTCGCCCTCCGTGTTCTCACGGATCACGAAGTAGTCGATATCGCCTGCCTGCCGACCGGCCAGCGGTGACCGTACGCCCGGCATGAGTCGCACGGGACGCATGTTCACGTATTGATCGAACTCCCTTCTGAATGTGATCAGGGAATCCCACAGCGACACATGGTCAAGCACCGTGGCAGGCCACCCGGAGGCTCCGAACAAGATGGCGTCACAGTCCCCGAGCTGTTCCTTCCAGTCAGATGGCATCCAGCTTCCGATTGTCTCGTAGTTGTCACATGACCAGTCGAAGTGTTCGAGTTCGATGTCCACCCCGTATCGGTCGGCGGCCGCCTGCACCACCCGGACCCCTTCAGGCATCACTTCTTTCCCGATCCCGTCGCCGGCGATGACGGCGATCCTGTGGGTGGTGCTGTGCGTGGTCACGCTCGGGTCCTGTCTCGATGGTGCTGGTCGGGTGCCCGCGTCGCGCTGCGCGGCGGGGCCGCCATCGTACCGTGCC
>CBDUOH010000135.1:0-3925 GCA_965368815.1 uncultured Acidimicrobiia bacterium | reverse complement strand
GCGAGGCGAATGCTGGTCGTCAGTCCCGCGATGGTCGCGAGGACGATGGCCGGTGCGGATGCGGCGAAGTCGGGGCGGTGGTGTTCCCCGATGCCGTATACGTCGAGACCAACTTCGTCGGCCAGAACCGCTTCGTCGACGACCTCTCGGAGTCGCTCTCCATGTCGGATCGGATCTCCATCGCCGGTGGCAGAGATTGCCTCGGCGAATGTCGTGATTCCCAACTCCATGGCTGTGTTCATGGTTCCAGCGTATGACCGGCACGCCACTCCGGTGGCGGCTCTGTTGCACGTGCGACGTTCATCTCAGGTGTTGCCATTCGCGAGAACAGTTGTCATGGCCGCGTCGAGGCGGTAGTCGAAACCCGTTATCGCGCTGTTTGCATCGGCGAGGTGGACCACGGCTGCGGCCACCTCGTCGGGTCGGACCATGCGCCCGAGTGGTTGTCGCGCGTTGAGCCCGCTCCGAGTTGCTTCGGGGTCGGCAGACCGGTCGATCAACCCTTCGACCCACGGTCCTTCGACGGTTGCCGGGCTGACGCAATTCACTCTGATGCCGTGACGGATCTCATCGGCAGCCATGGCGAGGGTGAGGGCGCGCAGAGCGCCCTTGCTTGCGCTGTAGACGGCTCGGTCGGGAAGGCCGATGTTCGCGACGACGGAACATGTGTTGACGATCGACCCCGACGCCGCGCTCCGCATCGCAGGTAGGACAGCAGCACTGAGATAGGCAACGGCGAACACGTTCACTGTGAAGACGCGGTGCCAATCCTCTGGTGTGGCGTCCGTGACGGTGCCCACCGCACCGACTCCCGCGTTGTTGCACAAGACATCAATCCTGCCGTGGCGCTCCAGGATGTCCTTGACCGAGGCGCGGCACTGATCGGGGTCGCCGATGTCGACCCCGTCCGCGATGTCGAGTCCTTCGACGGTGTCGCCGAGTGCTTGGAACGCCGCGGCGATCTCGCTACCGATGCCACCGCGATGTCCCGTGACGACGACGATGCGACCCTGCGCCACGCTCAATCCTTCCCTCGATGCTCGGTGTCAGACCAGCCACTGTACCCAGCGCTGGCGACCCAGGTGCCGAGGGTCCGATCAGTCTCCTGCCAGTGCTTCCCGCCAGCGCCCGTCCTCGGCGATGCCGACACGGAACCCGGCATAGAACCCGAACTCGTCGGTGGATCGCACGAGCTCGGCGATGGTCACGTTGTTCAGATCGGCGACTGCTTGGAGGAGGTCTGCATCCCAGACATCGGAGAGGCTCTGACCATCCACAAGCTCGACACCCGGCGGCCACGAGTAGTAGATCTCGGGGACGGCAGTCTGGGTGGCTTCGTCATAGCGCTGACCCTCCGTCACGCTGTATGGCAGCGTCGTGAGAGCCACGACGAGCTGCCGCAGAACCCCGTAGTCGGCATCGTATCGGGCCAGGACCTCGACGCTGCCCGCTGCTCCCCAGAAATGTGCGTCCGAGTAGTCGCCATCGGTTGATGCGAGGACGAGGGCCACGAGGTCGGCAAAGTCACACGCAAGAGCAGACCTGATGAGGCGGTCCCTTGTGTCAAGGACAGCCTCGGGCAGGCCCTGGTACGAACCGGGGCTCTCTTCGAGGGCAGCCCCTTCCCGGAGCGAATCGGTGGAGCAGGAATCGAATGGTGGAATCGTTGTCGTCGGGCTGGATGGTCCGGCTTCGCAATGCGATCCTCGGATCATTTCCAGAACGACGGCCACCGATTCGTTGTCTGGCAGATCCCCTCCCGCACGGAGGGATGTGCCGGCGTCTTCAACGAGGTACCGATCAGCCAAGGGGAGATAGTCACCTTGATTCGAAGCTGGCCATGAGCAGATCTCGGGGAGACGCATGTCCCACACCTGGATTGAAGTCTGGCCGAGGCCGAGTTGGTTCACCCATGTCAGCACGGCACCCACAGGGTCGACCGCTTCGGCCAACCCGAATGAGCCGGCACAGGCCACAAGCTGGTACTCGGCGGGTTGCACGTCGCCCACGGCTGCCCCAGCGATCACCGTATCGTCGATGTCCAGTCCCCAGACGAAGGGGTCCGCGGTACCCGGGGTGCCGTCACCCTCGACGGACACGACACCGCTCACCATCGTCGGAAGGGTTTCCGTGACCAGGTCACCCGGTATCCGCTGGCTGATCACCCACGATGGCGAGCAGTCGAGACGTCCGAATTCTTGTGGCCACTCCGGTGCGGTGGGTGACGGGAGAAGCGTGGATCGCCGGAAGGTCAGAACAACCGAATCGGTGGTCCAGGTCATCGTGTCCCGGGTCAATGAGACGGTCACGCCGTCGGGTGACCACAGGGCTGCCGACATGGCCGGTTCGGATGTCTGGCCCATGCAACCCATTGCATTCATGGCGACCTCGCCGAAAGTGAGTGTGGTCCCATCGAACGACGGGGCCGCTTGCGATCCGAAACTGTTGCAGCCTGAATGTCCGCCGATCGAATCGGCTGTGATCTCGACATACGCGGTGCCGTATTCGTCGAAGATCAGCGTGTCGGCCTGCACGGTCTGACCCTCGTAGGTGTAGGAATCGAGAATCCATACGCCGTAGATCGTGGGTGAGCTTTCCGGTGGGCCCGTGGTGGTGGAGTTGGCAAGCGGCGAGGTGTCGTTGCCGAGCCCGCCGCCCAGCAGCACCGCGACGCCGACCACCCCGATCGTCACGGCCGCCGCAGCGACCAGGATCGCCGCGTTGTTCCACTTTCGCTGCACCTTCGCGGTCAGGCGCGCCCTACCTGCGGTGAGATCGGACAGTGACGGGGCGGATGGCGCCTGTTGTTCGAGATCAGCGAAGGCAGACCGAATCTGGTCATGGAGTTCGTCAGACACGATCAACCACCTCCTCGAGTCTGCGTCGCGCGAGATACAGGTATCTGCGGACCGTCGCCGGGCGGCACCCCATTTGTCGTGCCGTTTCTTCGCTTGTCAATCCGACCCAATACGTCCAGTAGACAGCCGCCCGTTGTTGGATCGGCAGGCTGAGCACCGCTTCAAAGACGTCGGGTCGGGATGAGGAGGGTTCGATTGCCTGGTCCACGAGGGGAAGGGTCTCGCCCTGCCGCTTGCGGTCAATGGCAGCGTTGAGGACCGCCCTCATCAGATACGGTTTTGGGTTCTCGAGATCGCTGAGTGTTCGGTTGGATCGATATATGCGTGCAACGACTGTCGACACGATGTCCTCCGCATTTGACGGACCTGCAAGAACGGTCGCATAGCGAATGAGAGCATCTTTGTGTTCTCGGTAGATCGCATCGTCCATTCCACCCGTTACCACGGTCGGCCTCGTCATTCTGTTGCACGCGGTGTGGAAATTCTTTGTTCGCCATACCGTACCGAATCACGCAGGATCGGTGAGGGTGGACCTAGGGAGTCCCACTCTTGCGAGTGATCGGTTGTGTGACGTCCGCAACCGTGGCGTTGAGGACCGTCACGAGATCGCCGCCGTCGATCGTCGCCGAGACGCCGTGCGCCCCGGCTCCGATGCTCAGCGGACCGCGTGCCGCGGGGATGGCGGAATCGGCGATGACGGGCCACGGTTCGCCGAGTGGCCCCGTTCTGGCACCGAACGGAGTGATTGTTCCTCGCTCATAGCCCGTCACATCCTTGGCCTTGGCCGCGTCCGGCATGGACAGTCGGTTGACCCCGAGCATTGTGCGCAGCTTGGGCCAGCTGATCTCGCGTGTTCCCGAGACGAGAACGAACAAGTAGTCCCCAGAACCTCGCCGAACGACGATGGTCTTGAGAATCTGGCTCGGTTTCAGTCCGCGCACTTCGGCCGCTTCCTCAAGCGAACGGACGCGACCATGGACGACGATCGTGTGGTCAACGCCGAGAGTCGTGAGCGCCCGTGTGGCCGGTGTGTCGGGTCTGTCTGTCGTCATGCGGTCCATTGTGGC
>CBDUOH010000134.1:0-3957 GCA_965368815.1 uncultured Acidimicrobiia bacterium | reverse complement strand
ACGAAACGGTCGTCGTCCGGGACCTTGCGATGCTCCTCGACGAACGCACGCGTTAGGGCCTACGCGGGAGTCGTCCCGGAACGCGCTCGTCTGGGCGAATCGTCGAAGCAACGTCATCGAATGAATGACAGCAAACCCTCCAGAGGCCGAGGAACCCGTGCCAGATCCAGCGCTTCGACGAGCACCCGGCCGTACCGAACCTTGCGGCCCGAGCGAATGCCTGCGAACCGGTGGAACTGCTCCTCCATCGGCCTTCCCCGCCAATGAGGCTGGTTCTGGAACGTGCGAAACGCCTTCAGCTCGCGCTGCTCGCTGAGCAGCTCCTCGATGGACCGTGGATCGAGGGCGCGGATGAGTTCGTCTTCGAGATCCCGGAAACACACAAAGAAGCCGAGCGACTCCATGTCCGCAAGGGACAACTCGGACCCTAGCCCGAGCGTCTCCAGGGCGTTCCGGAAGAGATCGGCCTCGGCTGCATCGCACAGACCAGCCAGGGTCGCCGTGTGATTCGACCGTAGGACGTCTGCCATGACCTCCCCGACGGACGAGGCGCCTCCCATGGCGACCACGGACACGCCCTCTGCGTCGAGATCCCTGCCTCGTCTCCTGGCCAGGGTCTGGACCGCCGCCCTGTCGCTCTCACCCTCCACAAGTACCACGGCATGCATGCCAACGAGGCTACTCGTGGCGTCCTGACCGATGTCCGCTGCGTGGAGGAGCCGGCCTATCTTGCTGGGATGAAGATTGGATATCAGGGCGAACCGCATTCGTACAGCTACCGCGCATCGACGGAACTGTTTCCGGACGCCGAGCTGATCGGGTATCGAGGTTTTGCATCGCTGTTCGATGCCCTTGAGGCCGGTTCCCTCGATCGCGCTGTCGTGCCGGTCGAGAATTCGACGACCGGTTCCGTCCTTCCGGTCCTCGACCGCCTTCCTGCCGACGACAGCCACGCCCACTTCTCGATCCTGGCCGAGCATCTCGTCGAGGTGCGCCACACCATCCATGGTGTGCCCGGCGCAACCATCGACGGCGTGCGCGAAGTTCGCTCGCATCCCGAGGCGCTTGCCCAAGCCGAGCGGGCCCTTCTTTCCCTCGGTTTCGATCGGGTGCCGACGCACGACACCGCTGGCGCTGTGCGACAGGTCGCCGAGCTCGGCGACCCCACGGTTGCTGCACTCGCCCCACCAAGGGCAGGTGCAGCGTACGGTCTCGTGGTCCTCAAAGAAGACGTCCTCGACAAGTCGCACAACACCACCCGTTTCGTGGTCATCCACGTCGGTGAACCCGAGGTGAACGAAGACGATGACAAGACGACCATCGTGGTGACGTTCGCTCACACCCCCGGTTCCCTCGCCCTCGTGCTCACCGAGCTCGGGCTTCGTGGCGCCAACCTGACCCGAATCGAGTCCCGCCCAGCCGGAGAGGCATGGTCGTATCGATCGTTCATCGATCTTGTCCACGAACCCGGTCCCGAAGCGCTCGCGCGCATCCTCGAGCCCCCGCCGGCGAGTGCCGCTTCGGTCCTGAACCTCGGTAGCTACAAGGCCGTTGTCTCCTAGGGAGTCACGTGCCGTTGGTTCCCCGTTGGCCTAATCCGTGGGCCGCGAACCCCCCGGTAGTACTGTTCGCGATCAGGAGGCGACGGTGGCAACGAGCACGGCCAGTTTCGGGACCGGGAAACGAGAAGGACACGACGCGTCCGATTTCTACGCCCGACGCATGGTGCAGACGCGTGACAGCGCCGACATCGGGCCGCTTGTCGACCCGCCCGCGTCGGTCATCGATCGCCTGTACTGCCAGTCATCGGAGTCGATGGAGCAGATACCCGACAACTGCGTCGCACTGATGGTCACGTCGCCGCCCTACAACGTGGGCAAGGACTACGACGATGACCTTGACATCGACGAGTACCTCGGTCTGTTGCGCAACGTGTTCACCGAGACGTGGCGGGTCATCGAGCCCGGTGGCAGGGTTGCCGTCAATGTCGCCAACCTCGGCCGGAAGCCGTACATCCCGCTCAATCAGTACGTCGCCGGCCTCCTCACCGAGATCGGATTCGACCTCAGAGGCGAGATCATCTGGCAGAAGGCCAAATCTGCCGGTGGCAGTTGTGCCTGGGGATCGTGGATGTCCGCCAAGAACCCGACGCTGCGCGATGTCCATGAATACGTGATCGTTGCGTCGAAGGGGTCGTTCTCGCGTGTGCGCACCGGTGAGGACTCCATCACCAAGGAGGAGTTCCTCGAAGCCACGGTGTCCATCTGGGACATCCTTCCCGAGTCTGCCCGTAGGGTCGGGCATCCCGCGCCGTTCCCCGTCGAGCTACCGCGTCGTCTGATCGAGCTCTACACCTTCGAGAACGATCTTGTTCTCGATCCGTTCCTCGGGTCCGGGTCCACTGCCGTCGCGGCGGTTGAGACCGGTCGGCACTACGTCGGTTTCGACCTGTCGCCCGACTACATCGCCCTTGCCGAGAAGCGGATCAGAGAGGGTTCCATCGGAACCCGCAGTATCAGGGCCTGAACCCTCTTCCGATCCGGGAAACCGCCGACTAGGCCGGGTCCTCTCCCAAAGCGGTGGCTGCAACCTCGTCGTACGCCTGCTGGGGCGTGCGGAGTGACCGGAGCACCAGGAAACCGATGATGCCAGCGATGCCGGACCCGATGAAGATGCCGAGCTTCGCTTCATCGGCAAGGAGCGGTTCCTTGAAGGCGAGTTCGGTGACGAACAGCGACACGGTGAAGCCGATACCCGCGAGGGAGCCCAACCCTGCGACCGTCGTCAATGTCGTTCTCGGTGGTAGCTCGCCGAGGTTGAGCTTGAGACCGATCCATGTGGCGAGCGTGATGCCGACCGGCTTCCCTATGAGGAGACCGAGGGCGACCGCCATCGCCACCGGGCTGAAGACCTGTTCGGCCATCGAGGCGTCGGAACCGACGAACCGTACCCCTGCATTGGCAAGCGCAAACAGTGGGACGATGACGAACGACGACCATGGGTGGAGCGCGTGCTCCAGTCTGTCGAGCGGCGACACCGACGCCTTGGCGACCGCGGCGAGCTCGAGCGCATCCTGATCCAGGCGGGCCTCAGAGTCGGGCGAAGCCCGGTTGATGTTCCATCGGTCGAGGACCGCGACGGCCTTCTGGCGGAACTCCTCGTTGGTGTACTTCGACTTCACCGGAGTGAGGAGACCCAGGGCCACGCCCGCAATGGTGGCATGGACACCCGACTCGAGAAAGAAGTACCAGATGACGAGGGCGACGGGCACATAGAACAAAAGGCTCACGATGCCAGCCCGCCTGGCGAGCCAGATCGCAGCGAGGCCGGCGATGCCGATCCCGAGCTGGATCAGGTTCAGGTCGTCGGTGTAGAAGATGGCGATGACCGCGATGGCACCGATGTCGTCGACGATGGCAAGGGCAAGCAGGAAGAGCTTGGCACTGACCGATATCCGGCTCCCGAGCAACGCAACGACACCGACGCTGAACGCAATGTCCGTCGCCATGGGGATTCCCCACCCGTGGAGGGCACCCTCGGTACCGGTTGCGATGATGATCGCTACGAAGATGCCGGCGGGGACGACCATGCCGCCGAGTGCAGCCATGGCCGGGAGCGATGCCTTCTTGGCCGAGTTGAGCTCGCCGACGACGAGCTCCCGCTTGATCTCGAGACCGACGACGAAGAAGAACACAGCCATCAGCCCATCATTGATGAAGTGCTTGAGTGACTCGTCGACGTGGAACAGCGCGAAATCGAACGAGATATGCGTGTCGAAGAGCTCGAAGTAGGACTCATACCACGACGAATTCGCCCAGATCACGGCGATCATCGCGGCGATGAGGAGGACCATGCCACCGGCAGCTTCGATCTTCGTGAACTGGAGAACTGGTCGGATGAAGCGCTTCGGGACTATGCGGTTGGAGTCGACCCAGGTCTCATGGATCTGGTCGTCGT
>CBDUOH010000133.1:0-4057 GCA_965368815.1 uncultured Acidimicrobiia bacterium | reverse complement strand
TCCTCGCAGCAGAAGGATCAGGATTCGTCAACGGAGCCAACATCGTCGTCGACGGCGGCTGGAGCATCTGGTAGCACAAGCCACACGGGCCGCGAAGCCGGTGTCGCCCACCGTGCTGACCGACCACATGCCGACGAACACTTCCACATACCGAACCCGCGGTGCCACAATGCCGCATCAGTTCCCGGCACCGGCTCCGCACGAGACCGCAGCGCACCACCCATTTCATACGACCCAATAAGAAAGTTGTCGCAATGCAGATACTGACCGACCCAATCTCATCCGATCCGTTCTCACTCGACGGCCGAGTCGCCATCATCACCGGCGCAACCAGGGGTATCGGAGCGTCCACGGCACGGCATTTCGTGGCGGCCGGGGCAAAGGTGGCAATCACGCACCGGGGAACGGACCGGAACGAACATCTGTCGGAAGAGCTCATCGAAGAAATGGGGGCCGACCGACTGATGGCCATCAAGGCCGATGCGTCGAGCAAGGAGGACATGGAGGCTGCGGCCGCTGCCGTGGCCTCGACCTTCGGACCCACCGACATCCTGGTCCTCAACGCTGTCCAGGGCGACAAGATCCCTTGGGATCAGATCACGGTCGAGGAATGGGACAAGAAGATGCAGGTCAACCTGCGAGGCGCATTCGTCGGTGCGAGAGCCGTCATCGACGGGATGCGGCAGAAGCAGTACGGGAAGATCATCACGATCGGTTCCGTCATGTCGACATTCGGGGATCCGAGAGCTCTTGACTATGTGACGACGAAGGGCGGCATCGTTTCCTTCACACGTTCGTTGTCGCGCTGTGAGGGCGAGAACGGCATCCGTGTCAACTGCGTCATCCCCGGTGCGATTCCGGTCGAGAAGGAACTGGAGAACGGTGCAGACCCCGAAAAGACGTTGGCCTGGATGAAGCAGGTGCAGGCACTCAAGTATCGCGGAGCGGTTCGCGACATCGCCGCCGCGATCCAGTTCCTGGCCAGTCCGGCGAGTGACTTCATCACCGGCCAGGTGCTCACCGTCGACGGCGGGTGGACGAACTACTAGGTCGGCGACCATCATCAGAACCGCACCACCGGCGCCGCACCGGGCGCTCGGGCGATTGCGGAGGGACCGCGACCAGTGACCGAACTCGCGGAACGGATGGAACGGCTCGGAACGGAGTCTGCGTTCGGTGCTCTTGCGAAAGTGGAGCGGCTCCGAGCGACCGGTCGCGACATCGTCAACCTCGGGATCGGTGCACCAGATGCCCGCACACCTGACAACATCGTCGAAGCCGGGAAGCAGGCCTTGGACGATGGATGGCATCGATACACGCCGGCCAAAGGATTGCTGGAACTGCGCGACGCGGTCGCCGAGGACGTCCTGGCCAGATACGGAGCCGCGGTCGATCCTGACAATGTGATGATCGTGCCCGGCGGTAAGCCGACCTTGTTCTTTGCGATCCTCATGCTCGGAGAACCGGGGGTCGAGATCCTGTACCCAGACCCCGGTTTCCCGATCTACCGCTCGATGATCGAGTTCTCCGGTGCTACAGCCGTGCCGATCCCGATCGAGGCATCCTCGGGTTTCGAAATGGACCCGGCAATCGTCTTGTCGCTTGTCAACGATCGAACCCGTCTCATCATCGTGAACAGCCCAGCGAACCCCACTGGTGGCGTCGTGGGAAGGAAGAGCTTCGAGCAACTCGTAGCCGGGCTCGAGGAGTTCCCCAACGCATGTGTGCTTTCCGATGAGATCTACTCACGCATCGTCTACGACGACACACCCCATGTCAGTCTCGTCGAGTTCGAAACGATCCGCGATCGACTGATCCTGTTGAACGGTTGGAGCAAGACCTATGCGATGACGGGATGGAGGCTTGGTTGGGGACTCTGGCCGCCAGACCTCATCGAAGCGGCCGAGCGGCTCCAGATCAACAGCAATTCGTGCGCGCCTGCCCCGGTGCAGATCGCCGGAATCGAAGCGCTACGGGGGCCGCAGTCCCAGGTGTCAGCGATGATCGCCACGTTCGCCAAGCGGCGTGACTTCCTTCATGAGGCGTTGGAGCAGATTCCCGGGATCTCGACGGTGATGCCTGCCGGCGCCTTCTACATGTTCCCCGATGTCAGCGCCACCGGCCTGACCTCCCACGAGTTCGCAAGCAGGTTGCTCGACGAGGCTGGTGTGGCGGTGCTCGCGGGAACCGGTTTCGGTGCGCGTGGTGAGGGCCATGTCCGGATCAGCTACGCCGCGGATCTCGCATCGCTCGAGTCCGCCGTGGGGCGTATCCGGGACTTCATCGCCGACCTATGAATCGGTGCTCGGGGGTAGCAAAGGCAGCTCGAGGCGGGACGGTCGCGACGGACCGTGGAAGATTGACTGCCTTGCCACACGGAGCTCGTCGTCGTCCCAGAAATCGGCGCCGTTGTTGTGATTGCGATCGAAGTTGGGGAAATCCGAACTGGCCACGTAGAGGCGCAGCCGCTCTCCCACCTGTACCTGACAGCCGACGGGATTCAGTTCGATCCGATACTCGTAGGGAACGTCCGGCTCGAGGAACTCAGGTGCAGCGAAGCCATTGCGGTACCGGGCCCGCACGATCCCGTAGGTGAGGTTCACGGCAAGCCCATCGGCATGGACGATGGCGAGGGTCACCGCCCAGTCCGTGTCGACCCCGTCGGTTGCAGCCCACAGATGCAAGGCCGGGGACCCGACAAAGTCGAAGGGGCCGTCGAACGGCTCGGTCTCGTAGACCAGAACGTCGTGGCGATGGTCACGTGGGCTCTGGTCAACCGGTGCCGCCTGGAAGTCGGCAGACATGAGGCTCATGACCGGATCACTCGGGTCGTAGGTGTAGACGTCCACACCGTCGGCACGCGGTACTGACTCCGCAAGCCGTCCATCCCCATCCACCGTGTTGGCGCCCTGATCCGATGTCAAGTGGTAGAGCTTCGTGTCGACGCCCTCGGGTGGCCAGGTCTTGGCACCACGCCATTCGTCGCTACCGAGAACGAACAACTGCACCGGGTCCTCGGTGCCGATGCCGTTCTCGATTCCCTTGACGACGTGGTCGAACCAGCGGAGGAGCACCTCGGCATAGGGGATTCGGGATTCATGGCCGTGATCAACCGGCCCGATCTGATCCGCGAACTCAGTGACGTCGTGGCCCCACGGTCCGATCACAAGGCGATGGTGCGAGCGAAGCTCTTCCCGGCCGTTGCTGACAAGTCCGGTGAAGTGATCGGTGGCACCGATGAGCCGATCCCACCATCCGGTGACCTGGAGGACCGGCACATCGACGATCGGGTGAAGGTCGTCGAGATGCCAGAACTCGAGGTGCTGATTCCTCAGGTAGGTCTGGAACTGTTCGGTGAGATCGTCGAATACGTCCGGTGGGATGTCGGCTATCGGGAGGCGCCACATGTACTTGCTTCGATCCACGGCCATCCAACGGTCCACAGCCTCCTCGGGTGTCGTGGGACCGTTCCTGCGACCTGCTCGCCGACGCATGTCGGCGGCCATCTTCGACGTCCAGAGCAGTCTCCTGCCCGTCTCGAAGATGCCCGGCGTCAGGTCCAGGAGGTTCACCGATATGCCCGTGGCAGCAAGGGCCTTGAGACTCGGTGGTCGGGTACCTGCTGCCATCCAAGCGTTCCAACCGTCGTAGGAGTGACCCCACAACCCGACTCTCCCGTCCGAACCTTCGAGGCCCGCAGCCCATTCGACCGAAACATGTCCGTCGTCGGCTTCATACGTTTCGTCGCGGTCGCGGAACTGCCATACGAACTCGCCGTCGGATGCAAACCGTCCACGAGCGTCTTGCAGTACAACCATGTAGCCCCTGCGCGCCATGACAAGCGCGTCGTTCACAAGACGAGAAGACAACTTGTCGTAGGGCGTCCGACAGAGCAGGACCGGATGGTTGCCGATCTCTGCCGGTCGATACACATCGGCGCGCAGAATCGTCCCATCCCGCATGGTGGCTTCCACCCCTTGCTCGACGTCAACACGCCCGTTGCCCTCGGAATCCACCTCGACAGCGTCATTCATTGTTTGTATCAACCGATCGTTCG
>CBDUOH010000132.1:0-4129 GCA_965368815.1 uncultured Acidimicrobiia bacterium | reverse complement strand
TAGCATCGCTTCATGGACATTTTTCACGTTCTGCTCACGGTCGCACTGATCTCCTCGCTCGTCTACATCTACCGTCAGGCACGCGACAAGGACTGACCGTGAATCCCGCGGCGAGAGGCTGCGATCGGCGGCCTAGCAACGGTCGTGTCGGCTCGATACATTGGGATTCCCACCCAAGGAGACATCGTTGCCTCGACAGACCTACTTCACCGCCGGCGTGTTCCGATTCCTCCATGAACTCGAGGACAACAACAATCGTCCGTGGTTCGAGTCGAACAAGGACCGGTACATCAAGCTGATCCGGGAACCGGCCAAGGAGTTCATCGCCGACTTCGCCCCGAGACTCACCAACATCTCGGACCACTTCGTTGCCGACACCCGAACGAACGGTGGATCCCTGATGCGTCCGTATCGTGACACGAGGTTCTCCAAGGACAAGACCCCGTACAAGACGAATGTCGGCATCCAGTTCCGGCACGAGCTCGGCAAGGACGTCCACGCTCCGGGTTTCTATCTCCACCTCGAACCAGGTGGCTGCTGGGCGGGCGTCGGCCTGTGGAACCCTGAGCCGAAGGTCGCCAAGAAGATCCGCGACCGGATCTTTGAGGAGCCCGACGCCTGGAAGGACGCCGCTCGATCGACGAGCTTCACGGATGCGTGGACGATCTCGTATGACGACGAGTCCATGCTCAAGCGGGTACCGAAGGAGTACGGCGACGACTTCGAGTTCCCCGATGATCTTCGGCGAAAGAGCTTCACCGCCGGCGCGCGGCTCACCCAGAAGTCGGTGACGTCGGGCTCATTCGACGACGACCTCGCAAAGCTGTTCAAGCGGGCATCGGGGTACAACGCGTTTCTGTGCGAGGCGGTAGGGCTGCCGTTCTGACGCCGGATGGCCACGGTGATCAAACGGGGGGTTGACCCGACGGGCGGCAACCACCCCAGAGCCCCCATACTTGTTGCATGCAGCTGATCACGCTCGATGGAATCGACAAGGCCTATCCGGAGACCGATGTGCTCTCCGGAGTCTCGTTGTCGATCTCGGACGGTCAGCGCATCGGCCTCATCGGCCAGAACGGGTCCGGGAAGTCGACACTACTGGGCATCATCGACGGGACCGTCGAGCCCGACGCCGGCGAGATCATCAGGGCATCGGGGCTCAGGATCGCTTCCCTCGATCAGGATCCCGAGTACCCGCCGGATGCGACGATCAACGATGTCGTCTCGTTCGATCGGAAAGCCATCGCGCTTGCCGACCGGCTCGGCCTGAAAGACCCTGAGCATCGGACCTCCACACTGAGCGGTGGCCAACGCAAGAGGCTTGCACTTGCCGTGGCGCTGTCGGTCGAGTGCGACCTGCTGATTCTCGATGAACCCACGAATCACCTCGATGTCGACACGATCGATTGGCTTGAAGATCAGCTCGCTGCCGTGACATCGAGCTTGGTTCTCGTGACCCATGACAGGTACCTGCTCGACCGTGTCGTCGACACCATCGTGGAGGTGTACGACCACAAGGTCTATCCGCAGCCCGGCTCGTATGTCAAATACCTCGAGGCACGCGCCGTGCGGGATTCGATCGAGGCAGCCGAGACCGCCCGCCGCAAACAGCGGATCAGCAAAGAGCTCGCGTGGCTCACCAAACGACCGAAGGCAAGGACGACCAAAGCCAGATATCGCGTCAACCAGGCGGAGGAATTGATCGCTACCGGACTCCCGCAACCCAGACCTGAACTCGTGATGTCGTTTCCCACACGACGGATCGGGTCCAAGGTCGTGAACCTGCACAACGTCGGCAAGTCCTACGGCTCGAACGTCGTCCTCCGGCAGGTCGATCATCTCCTTGCTCCCGATGCCCGGATCGGCATCGTCGGGCCGAACGGAGCGGGCAAGACGACGTTGCTCGGTCTCATCGCGCAACGCATCGAGCCCGACACGGGCAAGGTGGTGATGGGATCGACTGTCGTCCCTGGTTGGTACGGCCAGGACCCGACACCGATGCCTCCGGAGACGAGGGTCATCGATGCCGTCAGCGAGCGTGCTGAGCACGTGAGGCTCGACCACAAACGCACGGCAACGGCTTCGAAGCTGCTCGAGATGTTCCAGTTTCCGCGTCTGAAACAGCGCGCAACCGTGAGCGACCTTTCCGGCGGCGAACGGAGGCGGCTTGAGCTCCTCCTGGTGCTGATGGAGTCACCGAACCTGCTCCTCCTCGACGAGCCGACCAACGACCTTGATCTCGATACGTTGCATGCTCTTGAGGACTACCTCGATGCATGGCAGGGTGCGATGGTGGTCGCGAGCCACGATCGATTCTTCCTCGACCGCGTCTGCCACGACATCTTCTCGATCGAACCCGACGGCACCGTGGTTCATCACCCAGGTGGATGGAGCGACTATTGGGCGCGGCATCAGTCCCGTGGGCTCGCGCGTGACGCAACGGTTCGGACTTCTCCGTCCGACCGACCGAAGCAGAAGCGCACCACCTTGACGTATACCGACAAGCGCGAGCTCGACACGTTGACGACCCGTCTTGACGTACTCGGTACTGAACGGGCGCGCCTTGAAACCGAACTGGTCTCCGCGGGTCCGGATGTGGATCAGGTCGTTCGTCTCGGGGAGGAACTCGCCGGGGTGCTCGACGAACTGGAGACCGTCGAGCACCGGTGGCTCGAGCTGACCGAGCGTGCCGAGCAGCTCGCGGCCGGCGCCGACTAGGTAGTCCGTCCCACGGTGCCTATTGTCCGAACCATGAATATCGAATGGCTCGGTTGGTATGTGGCCACGGTCCTCGGCTTGTTCGCCTTCTTCCAGGTGGCGCTCGCTGTGGGGGCACCCTTCGGGCACGTCGTGTACGGGGGTCGACGCGCCATGGCGGACAATCGCCTGTCACTCGGTTGGAGAGCCGGGAGCGGGTTCGCTGCGGTGGTGCTCGCTGTGTTCGCCAGGGTGATGCTTGCCCGCTCGGGCGCCGTGTCCACAGGCTGGTCCGACTCGTCGGTGACATTCGGCTCGTGGTTGGTGGTGGGGTACATGGCGCTCAACACGCTCGGCAACCTCATGGCGGAGCACCCTGTCGAGCGCTGGGTGTTCTCGGGCATGACCGCCAGCGTGGTGATCGTTGGAGCCGTCGTGGCTGTCGTCGGACCGGGCTGAAGTCCGCCACAACGGCCGGGACCACCGCGCGGTGGCTGGATCATGGCATCGCGTGGTCGTGTACTGTGGCGCACCACGTCGATGAGAGCACGACGCTTGGAGGAGCTCTGTGGCGCCAGCTCAGAACGAGATTGATCCACCCGAACGCGAGCGCACATACGGCGACGCGTGGTGGCGGACGCCAGAAGTGTTGCTTGCCGGGTTCCTCGTGGTCTTCGTCGTCTGCGCCCTCGTCGGCCAATCGCGGTCGCCTGTCCCTGCCTGGGAGGAAGGCGCACCGATCGAGGCTTTCACTTCGGGTTTGCTGTGGATCCTCTCGATCTTCGGTCTGGTCCGAGTCGTCAGGGCGTTCGAGACCGGACGCCGAATCGTCTTCTGGCTGGCGTTCACGGCCGGAACCGGCGCCCTTGCCGTGGATGAGGTCGTCGGTATCCACGAATCGACCGAGCCAAGCTTCAATGACGACTGGGTCAAGGTGGTTCTCTGGGTGGTCACCCCGGTCATCCTTGTTTCCCTCGCCCGATTCGAGCAAGCAACGATCTCCAGCCGGGTCGCAATGGCGATCGGCTACGTGTTCCACACCGCCTATCTCGTGGTCGAGGTGGGTGACGGGGAGATCTTCACGCTTCCGTTCGCCGCCGAAACCCTCAAGAATGCTGAAGAGGTGTTCGAGCTGTTGTTCCTCGCGTCATACACGTTTGCGCTCTGGCTCTGTGCTCTCCGGACAAGGCGACGTTTCGATGCCGCAGGCGGGGTCCACTAAGGGCGCATCAGGTCAACGCTTCGGTCGCCTTGCGGGCGTACTCGGCGAACCCGAATTCGTGGTCGAGGGACCAGCGGAAGGCGAGGCCATCGAGCGCCCCGAGCAGGAGTTCGGCGCGTTCCTCCGCCTGTGCGCGCGAGAGTTGGGTATCGGCGCGGGCGATCGCATCGGCGAAGCGTTCGACGCGCTTGAGGTGATGGCGCAGGAACC
>CBDUOH010000131.1:0-4134 GCA_965368815.1 uncultured Acidimicrobiia bacterium | reverse complement strand
AGGGGGTTGGACAGCACCATCCCGAGCTCGGTCATGCCGTAGCGCTCAAGCAACGTGTGACCTGAGATCTCACGCCAGCGGTTGAGAACCGGAACCGGCAACGCCGCAGAGCCAGAGATCATCAACCGCATCCGATGCGCTGCGTCCGAGCGACGTTGCTGCTCCTCGGCCGACGCACCATCCCACGCCGCAATGAGGCGGTGGTAGATCGTCGGCACGGCCATGAACACCGTCACGCCGCCGTCGACGAGCTCCGACCAGATCGTGTCCGCGTCGACAGCTTCAGGGATCCGACAAGTGGCACCCGCCCACAGACTCGATGTCAGGATGTTGACGACGCCGTGGACATGGTGGAGCGGAAGTATCAGGAGCGATACGTCATCGGGGGTCCAGCCCCATGCCTGGGTCAGGACATCGATCTGGTTCTTGAGGGTTCCTTGGGTCCACACCACGCCTTTGGGTTTACCGGTCGACCCACTGGTGTACATGATGAGACAGCCTCGATCGGGCGAAAGCGTCGGCAGCTCACGATCAACCAACGGAACACCCGATGCCATCAAGTCCTCGATGACACCGAACCTGATTGCTGTGCGGTTCGCGAGCGCTTCGATGCGCTCCCGGTTGTCCTCGTCGGTGAGGATGAAATCTGCGCCGCTGTCGTCCAATATGTACTCGAGTTCGGCGTCAGGCAACCGGCCGAGCAGCGGCACACCGATGCCACCTGCCCGCATCACGCCCCAGCTGGCTACGGCCCACAGAGCAGACGGGGAGACCAAGAACGCGATCCGCCGCTCATTGAGGTCGTCCTCACCTTCGAGCAGCGCGTCGGCAACGCGAAGGGAGCGCTCTGCGAGTTCACCGTACGTCATGGGACCGGTCTCATCAACGATCGCGGCATCGCCTGCACGGCTTGCGGCACGATCCACGAGGCCCGCGATTGCGACGTCCTCCGTGGGCTGTGGGTGGGTGTCTTCCATTGGAGGGAATGTAGTTCACGGATTCGTCGGACCCGCAATCCCTGGCCCACGGTTCGAGGAGACTCAACCCCCGATGTAACTCATCTCCACCTTCGGGTTCGGAAGAGGCACGCCTCCGCGGAGTTCCGAATACCGGTCCTCACGATCGCCCCAGACCGACGTCAGTATCGCCACGAGATCGGCATCAGTTGCTCCGTCACGAATCGGGCCGCGCAGATCGGTTCCCTCGCCGGCGAACAGGCAGGTGTACAGACTGCCCTCGGCACTGAGACGCAACCGGGTACACGAGCCGCAGAACGGCTGGCTCACGGAAGCGATGAACCCGATCTCACCCATCCCGTCGGCGTATCGCCACCGGTTCGCCACCTCACCGTGATACGACGCTTCCACCGGCTCTATTGGCCATTCATCTGCGATCACCCCAGCTATCTCCGCGGCGGTCACCACTTCATCGAGTCTCCACTGATTGGTGGTCCCCACGTCCATGTACTCGATGAACCGCAGCACGTGCCCCGAGCCGCGGAAGTAGTCCGCCAGCGGAATGATCTGATCCTCGTTCCAACCCTTCCGCACCACTGCGTTGATCTTGACCGGCCCGAGTCCGGTTGCGGCGGCTTCGTCAATGGCGTCGAGTACGACCTGCACGTCCACGTCGGTGTCGATCATGGCCCGGAATCGGGAGTCATCGACCGCGTCGAGACTGATCGTCACCCGATCGAGCCCGGCTGCGGCAAGGTCCACCGCCATCTTTGAGAGTTGCAGCGCGTTGGTTGTCATCGCCAGATCCTTGACGCCGTCGATCGCCGCAAGGGACTCGACGAGGGTTCCGATCTCGCGGCGCAAGAGTGGCTCACCACCTGTCAACCGGATCTTCGTGACCCCGAGTCCGACCGCGATTGCAGCCACCCTGGTTATCTCGTCATAGGTCAGGATGTCCGAACGATTGAGATAGACATGGTCGTCGTACACCTCGCGAGGCATGCAATAGACACACCGAAAGCTGCACCGATCGGTCACGCTGATACGAAGATCTCGCATCGGTCGGTCGAATGTGTCTGTGATCATGCACAGACGATATCTGTTTCAGCGCAGAGCGTCGCCGACTGACTGCTTACCTGACGAGTTCGAGGAACTCCGAGCGGGTACGAGCGTCGGACTTGAAGGTGCCACGCATGGCGCTGGTCACCATGTTGGATTCCTGCTTCTGGACACCCCGCATCATCATGCACAGGTGCTTGCCCTCCATCACGACACCGACGCCGTGTGGATCGAGGATCTCGGTCATCGCGTCAGCGACCTGGTTCGTGAGGCGTTCCTGGACCTGGAGTCGACGGGCATACACATCGACGATCCGGGCGATCTTGGACAAACCGATGATCTTGCCCTTCGGCAGGTACGCGACCGTGGCGTTTCCGAAGAACGGCAGCATGTGGTGCTCACACATCGAATAGAACTCGACGTCGCGGACCACGACCATCTCCTCGGCATCCTCGGCGTCGAAGATGGCATCGTTGACCACTTCGTCGAGCGACGTGGTGTAGCCACTGGTGAGGTAGTCGAGTGCCTTGGCGACGCGAAGCGGCGTGCGCTGAAGCCCTTCACGTTCCGGATCCTCGCCGATCTCGACCAGTTGCGCCCTCACGAGCTCCTCGAGCCTCGGTGCGTACACCTCAACCGAATCATCGAACCCTGAGGCCCTCGCGACGTATGGCGACGAGAACTTGCCTGCCAGTTCGGGCATCGATGTCGCGGGCAGGTCAAAGCCGGCGGCTATCTCCGCGGCGGTACGTCCCGTAACGGGGTGGACCCAGTCAGGCGCGACATCGGCCACGGGCACCGCTATGTGTGGGTGGAGTTCGAGCTCCGGATCGGGAACCGACCATCCGTCGAAATCCTTGACCAGGTCGCCATAGAAGATGATGTCGAGATCGATCGTCCGCGGAGCGTTCGGGTCGTCGGTGCGTACCCGGCCGAGTTCGTCCTCGATGCCGTGCAGCACGCGGCGCAGTTCCTCGGGCGACAGGTCGGTTCCGATCACGATGGCGGCGTTGTAGAAATCAGGGCCATCGTCGTTTCCGACAGCGACGGTGTCGAAACACGCGCTCACGTGCTCAACCATGAGGTCCCGACGGCGGCGCAGGAGTCGAATCGCTTCTGGAAGGCAGCGATCGCGGTCGACGTTCGACCCTGCAAGCAGCACTGCCCGTTCACTATGGGGATTCATCGGAACCCCTTTCTCGTATTGTTCAATCAACACTCGATCGGGTGATTCTGATTCCCACTGATCTGGCATGGCGCAGCGCTCCCGGTTTCTCGACCGTCATTTCGACCCTTCGGACCCTTGCGTCCGAGAGGCAGATGTCGGCAAGTTCTTGGACCAGCCGCTCGACGAGCATCGGCTCGCCCTTCTCGATGTGAGAAATCATCTGTTTGGTGATAGTTCGGTAGTTGACGGCATCTTGGATGTCGTCGGACTCCGCGGCGCCCCGCGTATCCACCCACATGACCGCGTTGACGAGTATCTGTTGTTTCGTGACGCGCTCATCAGGGTTGATACCGATGATCCCGTCGATCGCAAGATCCTTGATGAGGATCTGGTCGAGATCTGCATGGGTCATTGGAGATGCGCTCCACCGTCGAGCCTGATGATCTCCCCCGTGACGAAGTCGTTCCTGCACAGGAACACGACCGCATCGGCGACGACCTCGGGACCGCCCACCCTGGCAAGGGGAAGCGTTGCGGCAAGCTTGGCAGCGTAGGCGTCGGACTCATCGGCGGGAGGCAGGATGACACCGAGCGCAACTGCATTGACGCGAATCTGGGGTGCGAGCTGAAGCGCAGCTGCCCGGGTGAAGGTGTCGAGACCGCCCTTTGCGAGCATGTACGACAGGTGCTCCTTGTACGGATGCATCGTCCGTGCGTCCGTGATGTTCACGACGGCCCCAACCTGATCCGGTCCAATGGCCCTCGCAAACGCCTGAGTCAGCATGACGGGGGATTCAAGCGTGACGGATCGGGCATCCCGGAGACCCTCGACCGTCACGTCCTCAAGCGAATCCGATGGAAAGCCAGAAGCGTTGTTGACCAGAATCGACACCTCACCGAGGGCTGCCTCGGCATCGGCAATCAAGAGCTGGGCTGCCGAGGGGTCGGCGAG
>CBDUOH010000130.1:0-4172 GCA_965368815.1 uncultured Acidimicrobiia bacterium | reverse complement strand
GTCGAACTGCTCGACGACCCCGACACGGTCTTCGACTTCAACCCCGATGAACGCAGCGCCGAGGTTCGACACCCGACCGCCGACATCTACCTCACCGCCCACAAGGGCATGACGGCAACCCACGCAGACGGCACCGTTGAATACCTCAAACTCCGCACCGGGCGGAGGGGGACCGGACCGTCCGAGGCGGCAGTCCTCCTTGAGGACAACCCGTCGGGTGCCACGATCTCGGATCTCATGGTCGGCACCGGAGCCATCGAACCCATCGAGATGGATGACGCCGTGCGGTCAGACCAGATGACCCGTCTCCTCGACCTCGCCGCCCTCCAGCCCGATCTCAAGGACCGCAGGCCCGGGTGGCACTGCTACATGTGTTCGAGCATCGCCCGATGTGGCCAGTACCCACCCGATAGGGAAGTCCGTGTCGGGCGTTGGCAACGGACGATCCTCCTCACGAAGACTGAGCTGCTCAACATCGACCAGTGCAACCGGCGCGTCGCGTGGAAACGGCTGCATTCGATCCCCAAGGACGACATCCCCGACGACACCGACGGTGCCGCTCGGGGGACCCGGTTCCACGATCTGCTCGCCGAAGCGCTCATGACCGACGACCCGTCCGCTGAGTTCGAGCGGCAGCTCAAGCAGGTCGATGCGGAGCACCACGACGACATGCGAGCGCTCTTTGAACGCCACGCGGTCATCGAGGACTCCCATGTCCCTGTCACCTACCAGTTCACCGAGTATCAGGTGGGCGCCACCCTTGTTTGCGACGGCATCGAGGTCGACAGTCGGGGGACCATGACGCCTGGCAAGCCGATCGCCGTGACGATCATCGCCCGCACCGATGCAGTCGGACGCGAGGCCGATGGGACGCCTGCGGTCGTCGAACACCGCACGGGTGCGAACTCGGACCGTATCGATGAACGCGAAACCGCGCTCTACGCCCTTTCGGTCGCCCGGCTCGTCAAATCGGACACGGTTGCGGTCCACCAGCACGCTCTCGACGCCGATGACGGGCCACGATGTGAACGGATCGTCTACACCGCCGAGTCGCTCGCTGCCGCCGCAGAGCTCCTCACGAAAGCGGTTGAACCCGTTGCCAACTGGCATCCCTTCGATGCGGCCGCACCTGATGCGACGCCCGGCCAATGGTGTGCCCAGTGCGACTACCGGTTCCGATGCCCCGCCGCCACGATCTGATATACATCCCGGCGGCTGGGGCGATCGGCGGTCCGTGGCCTAGTGGCCTTCCTGGACCTCGGTGATGTCGTCGGCAACGAGCCCGTGCGCCTCCTTGTGCACCAAAGCGGCCGCTTCGGCGTTGGGGGCCTCGACAAGGCAGTAGACAGCGCCTTCGCTCTCGTTGTACCAGTACTGCTTGTAGTCGACTCCGTACTTCTTCTGGGTCGCGAGGTCCGCCTTGTGGGCGCCTGCAACCGCCTCGGCCGTGAGGCCATCGACGTTCTTGTGGGTATCCATGAACAGCGGCATTGGCTGCTCCTTCCCGAATGTGTGAGAAGGAGATAGGCCGAAAGCGTGATCCGCCGGTCCGAGAGACTTCTCAGTGGTCCCGTGCACGAGGTCCTCGAGCGACGCACACGGGCTGCTCCTCCGACCCTACACCGCTCGCATCATCGCGGTCGGGAAGTGGACGATCGTCGCCCGCCGGTGACGTTGCTTCGCGTTTCTGTCACACCCCGTTGAGAAGATGCGGACAGCGAAACAGGGGAAGAACATGACTGTGGCAACCATTCTCTCAGACACAACCCATATCGTCGATGGCACCGAGGAGCGCATCGTGCGATACGAGGCTCCGACCACCGAGGCCGGGTGGCTTGAGCTCTTCGAATCGCTCATCGGCGACAGGGCACAAGCCCAGACGGCGTACGCCAACATGCTCACCGCCATCGCCGACGACGAATCCACCGATGAGGATGTGTTCCTGTGGGACGCCGAAGTCACCGACGACCTCCTCGACTGAGGCCATCGAGCCCACGGGGTTGCATCATCGGTTGGAATCTGTGGATCTCGCCATCGATGAGCCTCCGGCGATGGGAACAACTCAATCGGCCCGGTAGCTGCCCGAGGAAGAACTCTCTATGATCGAATCCGCCGAGAGCCACTGGGCCTCGGCGATATCGAATCCGAAGGCTCGTATTCGACACGTGATCACGCCTCGGCGGTGACACAGGGAAGGATGACGATGAACCTTGGAGCGTTCTCAGTCAGTCTGAATGTCCAGGACCTCGAGAAGTCGAAGGCGTTCTACGAGTCCATGGGCTTCACGGAGATTCATGCGGGGAAGGACTACTACATCCTCGGCAATGAGTCCGTCAACATCGGGATCTTCTACGGGATGTTCGAGGGCAGCATCCTGACTTTCAACCCGGGTATGGACACCACCGGTGCGCCGGTGGCCGACTTCACCGACATCCGTGACATCCGCGCCCGCCTCGTGGATGCCGGGATCGAACTCACCACCGATCTCGACCCCGACGGCACCGGACCCGCCGAGATTGCCCTCACCGACCCCGACGGCAACGCAATCCTCATCGACCAGTTCTTCCCGCGACCCGGGACCGCCGGGCCAGCGGACTAGGCGCCTCGTTACGCGTACCCAGGGTTGCTCGACCATGTAAACGGGGTACTGGGGCCCACAGAATGCAACCAACGACGCGAAAGAACCCCCAGCCGAATGGCCGGGGGTTCTTGTCGTTGGTCGGGTCGGTTAGAAGTTGCTGTCGCTCGGGGTGTGTGACGACGTCGGCTTGGAGCCGCCGCCCTTCGGAGCGCCGTATTGAGCCCACCACTTCTTGGCGGTATCGATACCCCCGATGCCGAACGCAATGGCGAACGTGGCACCGACGGCGATCACGGCGATCTTGACGACATCCTCAGCGAACGTGACCTCGAGGAGGTCCAATGCGAAGAGGAGACCGAAGACGATGATCCCGATCTTGGTGAGCCAGGTGACCCATGGCACATCATTGTCATTGGCGAACGGTCGAACAAGGTCTGCTGTCCAGTTGGCGACAGCTGCTGAGATCAGCACAATCGCACCCGCGAGCAGGACAATCGGAATCCATGCGACCAGTCGCTCAAGGAGATCTTCGAGCGAATCGATCTTGAGCACCCGAACGACGATCAGGAACAACACCACCATCAGGTAGGCGTACGTGACCGAAGCCAGAATGCTTGCAGGCGTCTGCTCCGATGGCTCAAGAGCCTTTGACACACCGGACTTGTCCCACAGTGGGTCGAGAGCCGGCATACCGAGGACCTTCTCAATCACCCTGCGCACCCACTTGAGAATCCAGCGTCCTACGACGAGGATTGCGAGTGCGACGACGATGAGGATCGCCCATTCAAGGAGTGTCTCGCCGAGCGAGCGCATCTCCTCTAAGAAATTGTCCCAAAAAGACATGTGGTGGCTTCCCTTCCGGTTGATTGAACCAAGTATGCCAACTTGAACCCGCCGAGAGGGGGAAATCTTTGGGAATCGCCCTGATTGTGCGTCGGGAGCACCCCGGCGACGGACTCGGCTGGAGTTCTGAGGCTCGTGCACCTCGCCGGTGGGGGACGCTCGTCGAAGGCTCCGCTGGCCGATCGCCGCAATCCTTCGTGCCCAACCGCGTGGTCGAGCGAACGCAGGATCTCTGCTGGGCCGAGCGGCCAAGCAGAGCTTCGGCGGATCAGTTGATGGCCTTCTCGTAGCCCTCCCAGTACGGTGCCCGCAGCTTGAACTTCTGGAGTTTCCCGGTCGCAGTGCGAGCCAGCTCGTCTCGCAGCTCGACGGAGGTGGGGCATTTGTAGTGGGCGATACGCTCGCGGCAGTGCGCGATGAGGTCGGCTTCGGTGGCGGTGCTGCCTTCCTTGAGTACGACGAGACCCTTGACCGTCTCACCCCACTTCGGGTCGGGCACCCCGATGACGGCCACCTCGGCCACATCGGGATGGGAGAACAACGCATCCTCCACCTCGATCGACGAAACGTTCTCGCCGCCCGAGATGATGACGTCCTTCTTGCGGTCGAGGATGTGGACATGGTTCTCGTCGTCGATGAGTCCGCCGTCACCGGTGTGGAACCACCCGTCGCGCATCGCTTCGGCCGTGGCCTCGGGCTGGGCCCAGTAGCTCTTCAACACAACGTTCGACCGGGCACAGACCTCGCC
>CBDUOH010000129.1:0-4176 GCA_965368815.1 uncultured Acidimicrobiia bacterium | reverse complement strand
TCTTGGGGCGACGTGACCGACCCTTGGGCCGTGATGCTTTCAGAATGTCAGACATGAATCCGGGTGCCTTTCTTGCTTGCTTCATACGGCGCGACTCGACGTGATCTGGACACACCAAAGCCCGGCCGGGAAATCTCGGTCTTCAAATTGTATGTCAAGAACAGGAAACTCGCAAGACGAGATTTAGGATTCCTTGCGTTTCTTGCCCGAACTGCCTGCTTCGCGGTCTCCCGGCAGGGCGACGACGGCTATCCCGATCACGACGGCCACAGCTGACAACCAGTCACCGAACCTGACCCAGATCGTCTGGGATCCCACGCTGAACTGTACGGAGCCGTACAACACGGTCTCCTCCAACAGGGCCGTTCGGGGGCCGACGGACCCGTCGCCCGTGATGAATGTTGACTTGCCCGTGATCGCGCCGAGCGCTGTGTCGAGTCCGATACCAGCTGCGTTCACACGAGCAAGTCCTATCAGCTGGTCCGACGCCGGCGAATTGCCGAAGCTCGACTCGTTGGTGGCGATGATCATGGTTTCGGCACCAGCCCGCGCAAGGGACCGCATCGACCGGGCGAACGCCCCTTCGAACGAGATCACGGAACCGACCACACCCTGCTCGGTCGGGAAGACCACGGGTTCCTGACCGGGAATCATGTCACGTGGCACCTGGTCGAGCTGCGGCACGAACCCGAGCAGCCCTCGAAGCGGCACGTACTCCCCGAATGGAACGGGGTGCTGCTTGTGGTATTCACCGATCGGAACGCCGTCGGGTGAATACATGATGTTGAAGTTCAGGAACTCGCTGTCCCCGATCCTCCTCGTGCCGGAGACCAGGATGTAGGCATCGAGCCGACGCGCCTGTTCGACGATCTCGTTGCGCACGGATTCGTTCTCGCCGGGCTCGTATGGCGTCCCGGTCGAGTTCTCGGGCCAGATCACCAACTCCACGGTATCGACGGGAATGGTTTCGGTGAGAGCAAGGTGTTGCTCATAGATCCGACGGTTCTCGTTCTGGCAATGGGTCTGTGGACACGGTGTACCCCCTTGGACGATCGCCGTTCTCCATACCTGGGCCGACGGAGCGGGGCCGAACAATCCGCCGGCGATCATGATGAGGAGAACCATCACCGACGAGTCCACTGCCATGCGCCATTCCTTGTGGTTCTGGATCACCAAGGACACCCCGGCAGCGACGGCCACGACGAGCACGGTCCAACCCGAAGGGCCGATCCATTGCACCGATCCCGAAGCGCCGGGCAACGCCGCAACCGGGTAGCCGATGTCACCCCATGGGAAGCCGCCGAACGGGAAGTGGCCGCGGAGGTATTCGAGAACGACCCATCCCCCGATCGCGACCCACCACCATCGCCACGGCGTCCAGAGCCGGAACATCCACAACACGAAGCCGTACACCGCCGTGAAGGATCCCATCAGCATGACGAGGGGTACCCAGGCGACAAAGCCGAGTTGGATGAGCCACGTCAACAGGAGTCCGAAGAACGTCGCACCCCATCCGAAGCCGAGCATGACCGCCGTCGACGCCTTCTCCGTCATGCGAATCGCAAGGAAGAACGGAATCGGAGCGACGAATGCCAGCGGTCCGAACCCGATCGGAGGGAAAGCCGCCCACATCAGGAGCGAGCTGACCGCGACAAGAACGACGGGAATCATGAAGCGGGAGGATAGGGGCCCTGCCCGGGTGGCGGGCGACAACGAAGAGCAACTCACGATTGGCCGCCGATCATCCCCACGGAAACACTGTCGCCCCTCGGGCGCCCCGGGAGGTTCGCCGTGTCCGATAGCATCACCGCCATGAATGATCTTGAGGTTGCAATCGAGGCGGCGAAGGCAGGAGGCGCGATCGTCGCCGCCGGATTCGGCCAAGGTCACACCGCCGAGTACAAGGCACGATTCGACCCCGTCACGGACATCGACCGCGCATCCGAGAAGGCGATCGTCGGTGCGATCGAGCGCTCTCGACCCGACGACACGGTCCTGGCGGAGGAAGCCGGCGGAGTGGTCCTCGAAGGTCGCCAATGGATCGTCGACCCGCTTGATGGGACCGTGAACTTCGTGCACGGCATTCCACAGGTATCGGTCTCCGTCGCCTTGTATGACGGAACGCACGGCATCGTCGGAGTGGTGTACGACCCCCTTCGCGACGAGCTGTTCGTCGCCGAGTCCGGTCGGGGGGCAACCATGAACGAACGGCCATTGGCAGTGTCGCTGACATCCGAACTGCACAAGGGCGTCGTTGCCACCGGCTTCCCATACGACCACGACGTCCACGCCGACGCTCTGAGCGTCGTCGTTCGCGAGGTCCTGCGACGCGTGAACGGAATACGTCGGTTCGGATCGGCTGCCCTCGACCTCGCATGGGTGGCCGCGGGCCGTTTCGACGCCTACTGGGAACTCGGAATCGCGCCGTGGGACGGAGCGGCCGGGATGCTCCTGGTCCGAGAAGCAGGCGGCCGGGTCACCGACCCATGGGGGGAGCCGAGTTCGCCGTCGCTCCCTCTCGTCGTTGCATCGAACGGCACCATTCACGAGGACATCCGCTCGATCGTCGCTGAGTTCCTACCTGTGCATCTCGCGGGGTCATGAGGCAGCTGTTCCGCGCTCGGGCCGTGGTCACCGCCATGGGGAGAGCCGGAAGAGCGATCGTGGTCGAGCATGGTCGCGTCGTGGCTGTTGGTGACGAATCCGACGTTGCAGACACCGGAATCGAGGAGGTCATCGAGACCGACGGGTATCTCGTGCCGGGCTTCCGGGATGCCCATATCCACGCGATCCCGTACGCAGCACTCCTGTCGGGGTGTTCGCTGAAGAACGCCGCATCGATCGATGACGCCGTGGCCCGCCTCAGGGATCATGCATCGACACTCACCGAACACGAACCGATCGTGGCCGCCCGACTCGATGACGAATCACTTGCGGAGGGGCGGCTCCCGACCAGCCGTGACCTCGACCGCGTTGCGATGGATCGACCAGTCGTGGTGTATCGGTACTGCGGCCACATCGCCGTGGCCAACACCCGAGCGCTTGCGTTGTCGGGTATCGATGCGTCGACGGAGAATCCCGACGGCGGTGGCATCGACCGGGACACGTCAGGGCAGCCAACCGGTGTCCTGCGTGAGACCGCCATGTCGCTCCTCGGTGATGCCTTGTCCCGTGGCGGACCCGTGCATCCCGACGCTGTCGTCGACGCACTCACCCGACTCGCCGGTCTGGGCATCACATCAATCGGGGCCATGATCGGATACGGCGACAGACCCTCGGACTCGGTGCAATCGGAATCAGCGCTCCTTCGTGACATCGAGCACCGACTTCCCCTTCGCGTCCACGGGCTCTCCATCACGTCGGACATGGCGGCGCTCGAACAGTCGGCCGCACTCCTCACGGGCACAACCGGACGGCTTGATTGGCTGGGCGTCAAGCGGTTCTCGGACGGGAGTCTCGGCGGACACACCGCAGCGTTGTGCTCACCATTCGCAGACATGGACACCATCGGCACCCTCCGACTCACGGACGAGGACGTCGCTGTGGCACGTCGGACCTTGTCGCTCGGGGGCATGGTTGCGATACACGCGATCGGCGATCGCGCCATCGGTGAGGTCCTCACTCTGTTCGAGGACCTCATCCGCTCCGGGGCGAACCCGAGCTCGCTCCGCATGGAGCATGTTTCGGTGGCAAGTCCCGAGATCATCGAACGATTCGCGGCATCAGGCGTCACCGCCGTCGTCCAGCCCGCATTTCTTGCATCGGAGAGCTCGTGGCTCCCCCGCAGACTCGGTCCTGACCGAATCAGCTGGGCCTACCCGTTCCGGAGCATGGCCGACGCCGGTATCCCGCTGGCAGGTTCGTCCGATTGCATCGTCGAGCCGCCATCTCCCCTGTGGGGAATCGCAGCAGCCATGGACCGCCACGGCATCAATCCCGACCAGGCCATCAGTGGGCTCGACGCGCTCGGGATGTTCACGGCCGGTGGCGCGGCTGCGATGGGCGAACCCGAACCCTTGGCGCCGGGGAGTCCGGCCGATTTCGTGTCGATAGATGTGGACCTCGCCACGGCATCAGCAGCCGAGGTGCGCGAAGCCACGGTGATCGACACGTGGATCGAGGGAGAACAGGTGTCCGTGGACAGAAGTTTGCCGACCTGGGTCGACTAGGCAGTTC
>CBDUOH010000128.1:0-4224 GCA_965368815.1 uncultured Acidimicrobiia bacterium | reverse complement strand
CACGGGCGGGATGCGGTATCTGTATCAGCGGACGGACCCTGTGGTCGGGGATTGCTACTACTGGTCGAACACGCCGGGTGGCCTCGACACGTGGGACCCGGCCAACGATGCGGCGGTGATCAATCTGGTGATTCGGAACCCCGAATGTCCGCCGGTGGCGGCCGTCGATCCGGAAACCCGCGCATGGGAGATCTTCCGTTCCTGGGCGCTTGCCCTTCCCCTGCCCTCCCTCCAGCCCGCTGACCACGGCATCACCGGTGTTCCGACGTACCTCGCGACGAACCAGCCGTCACCGATCGTCCACAGCGAGGTGTTGCCCGACGGGCGAACGCTGAACGTACGCGCGGATGTGATCCGGCTCGTGGTCGCATGGGGTGACGGCCACACGGACATCGCGGCGCCCGAGCTTGCAACCAGCTATCCCGACGGTGCCGTGACGCACACGTACCTGCTCAAGACGTGCTCCGCCCACTATCGGGAGCACCATCCCTCGGGTCGGCTGTGTCACCCGACGCTCGATCACTACGACGTCGTGTCGACGTTCCGATGGAGCGGGTCGTACGACATCGGTGGGGGTTGGGTGGCGCTCGGAACGCTGGACCGCACGGCGACGGTTGCGTACGACGTGGACGAGGCACGCGGTGTGCCGATCCCCTAGGGAGATCCTTCCGGATCGAGATACCCGAGCGACACGAGGAAGCGGTCCATCTCTCGGACGGTGTCGGGGTACGCACGACGACCCCAGTTGAAGAAGCCGTGGTCCTCCCCGTCGTAGCCGACGAGTTCGCAACGCTTGCCCGCTTGCTGCATCGCGGTTTCGAATCCCGCAGCGTTGGCAAACGGAGTCGTCGTGTCGGCTGTTCCATGCTGGATGAGGGTCGGCGGTGTGTCCTTGGCGATGTTGTGGAGCGGCGAAGCACTCCGCCACCGCCTGCCGAACAGCTCGTGACCGTAGCCATCGGCCGATGTGTCGATGACGGGGTTGAACAACACGAGTGCATCGGGCCGCGAGCTGATCTTGAGGTTCTCCAAGGGGGAATCCAAACCCTCGACGGTGGCCGTGGAGGCAGCCACGTGGCCACCGGCGGATCCACCGGCGGCGACGATGCGGTTCGGGTCGATTCCGAGCGAGGCCGCTCGATCGCGCACGTACCGGATGGCGCTCTTGCCATCCTCGATGGCCGCGAAAGGGCCCGTTCCGTGGCTGACCTGGGTTCGATAGTCCGCACAGATCGCAACCATGCCGCGATTCGCGAGGTATCGGGATTGGGGGAGGAACTGGGTGATGTTCCCCTCGATCCACCCACCTCCGGAGAAGAACACGATGGCAGCTCGCGTGTCGGATGCATCCCACGCACTCGGCAGGAACGCGTGCATCACGAGCGGGGGAGTGGTCGCCTGGTTGTACGCGAGGATCTTGTCGGGTGCGGACACGATGCGCCAGTGTACGCCCCGATACGACCCGCCCGAAAGGGTCAGTTCCGTTCGCAGAAATGTCTTAGGCCGCTGATACGGTGTCTGCATGTTGAGTCATGCGCCGTTTGAAGCCGAATCGTCAGGGATTCCCGATGGTCTGGACGAAATGCAGCCGGGCCCGGTGCTTGCCGCCTTCTTGAGTACCGTCGAAACCGCCCGGCTTTCCACGGTGGATCGGCTCCGTGTGCTCAAGGCAAGGCAACGGATGGCATCGCACTACGAAGCACAGATCATGCGCGACACTGCCGCCGTTGTCGATGGATACCTGGACGACGACGGGCTCGATGCGGATGAACCCGAGAACGTCGAGTGGGCGACCGCCGAGATCCGAGCCGCACTCCACCTGACCCGTGCATCCGCCGATCGCATGGTCCGGCGAGCGATCGGTGTCCGCGACAGGATCCCTGCGGTCGTGGCGATGGTGGCCTCAGGCGATCTGGATGTGCCACGGATGCTCGTGATCGATGAGGCGACTGCGCATGTCGATGGGCAGATCCGCGATGCTGCGGTGAGGGCCGTCCTCCCGGAAGCCGCCGAACTCACGACGGGACAGCTCCGGGCCCGAATGCGCAGGCTCCTCTTCGAGGCCGAGCCGGAGGCTGCCGAACGCCGCCTCGAAGATGCGATGGACCGACGACGGGTCGAACTGCGCCCGGGTTCCGGGGGTGCAGCCGAGATCTGCGGAAGTGGGCTCCCGCCTCACCGAGCCGAAGAGATCTCACGGCGCATCAACGCGATCGCCCGCGGTCTCCGGGGTGATGGCGAGACCAGGACGATGGATCAACTCCGCGCCGACGTGTTCATGGATCTGCTCACGGGTACGTCCGAGGATCGTTTGGGCCGTGGGGTGGTGGACATCCGGGTCGATCTGCAAACACTCAGTGGGCTTGCTGCCCATCCCGGCGACCTCGGTGGCTACGGACCTGTGGTCGCCGACATCGCCCGCCAAACCGCGGAGCAGAACCCGCAGGCGGAGTGGCGATATCTCGTGACCGACCCCGAGACGAACCAACCGATTGCCATCGGGACCACGAACCGTCGGCCATCGGCAGAACAACGGCGCATCGTCGAGCTGTTCCATCCCCGATGCGTTTTCCCCGGATGTCGGATGCCCGCGACCGAATGTGACCTTGATCATCGGGTCGAGTGGTCCGCAGGAGGTCCGACCACGGTTGGAAACCTGGTACCGGTGTGTCGAACCGACCATCGCATCCGTCACGAGGCAGGCTGGCGTCACCGGTTCGACGTCGATGGCGGCCATATCTGGACGAGTCCCACAGGAGCCACCTACAGGGTGCGGCCGACAGAGTTCGGGGATCTGCCCCCTCCGGCCTGAGAGACCCGTTAGGGTCGCCCCATGAAAATCGGTCTCATCAATGAACTCCATGGTCGTCCCGACGGGTCGGCGCCACCCCCAACCTGGAACTCGTTCCTGGCTCGAGCGCTCGCCGCTGAATCCGCTGGGTTCGATACCTTCGTGTACGAGGACGTCCTGATGTATCGAAGCGAGAGCGCAACGGACGGCGTGTGGGAATCCACGGCGATCTCCGGTGCTCTTGCCGCGGCGACGACGAACATCCGATTCGGACAGTCGGTGATCAACAGTCCGTACCGGTCACCATCGCTCACCGCGAGCACCGCCGAGACGCTCAACGAGATCTCTGGCGGGCGCTACATCCTCGGTGTCGGCGCCGGGAACTCGAACGACTACGCCGAATTCGGGTTCCCGAGCGACAAGCGTTTCTCCCGGTTCGCCGAGTGGATCGCCGTGGTCCACGAGCTGCTGCGGACACGGCATTCGACATTCACAGGCACGTTCCACCAGACCAACGATGCCGAGCTCGTCCTCCATGGACCATCCGAGGTTCCGATCGTCGTGGCGGGCGGCGGGCCGAAGATGATGCGGCTGGTGGCCCAGTACGCAAGCGAGTGGAATTGGTGGACATACGATGAGCAGCCGGACGCAGCGATGGCCCGTCTCGCCCCGATCATCGAGCAGCTCGACGCCGCATGTGACGAGCTGGGGCGTGACGGGTCAACCCTGGGTCGTTCTCTCGATGTCTACTCCGTCGTTCCGCCCGGATTCGACATACCGGAGGGATCGAACCCGATTGCCGGGACCGCCGACGAGATGGCCGCCGCGCTCACGTCGTTCGAATCCATCGGGGTAGGCGAGGTGCGCTGCAATGTCGTCCCGCAAACGGTGGAAGCAATCGAAGCAATGGCCGAGGTCGTCGACCTCGTGCACGCCGGTTGAGCTACGGCGACAGTCCGCCGCTCACGAGCTTGATCACGAATGCGACCACAATGAATGCCAGGAGGACGGCAACGATGATCGCAGTGACGGGACGCATGTCGTGAAGATAGCGATGCCGACAGGTGACTGATATCGACACCATCCGGTTCTACACCCGGCAGGGTTGTCCCCTCTGTGAAGATGCCCTCGTGCTGGTCCGGGAGTTCGCGACGGAGGTCGGGTCGCCCGTCGAGGTCATCGACATCGACCTGGACCTCGCACTGCTCGATGCCTACAACGAACGTGTGCCGGTTGTGGAGTACCGGGGCGAAGTCATCGCCGAAGGCATCGTGACCGGAGCCGACCTCATCCCCTGATCACAGGTGCGCTCAGGCGCCGGCGTTGACGACGCGTTCGATGGCCCGATAGACGTGTTCGGACATCTTGGCGTCCTGCGGATCAAGCAGGTTGGCCATCACCTTGAGCGTCCACTCCATGAGAGGCTTCGAGCG
>CBDUOH010000127.1:0-4246 GCA_965368815.1 uncultured Acidimicrobiia bacterium | reverse complement strand
TGTTCGCCCGAGCCCGCAGGGACGGAACGCCGGTTCCCGCCATGGCGGGTGCCGTGGCAACGGCAGCTCCTGCCGCTGCGCCGGCCGGCGGTGGCGGGGCGCCCGCAGCGCCTGCTGCCCCCGCTGGTCCACCCCCGGGTGTCCGGACACAGCGACTCCTCACCGTTGTCAAGGCCAACGCCATCCAGGGGACGACGAAGGAGCCCGCCGACAAGGTCAACGTCTGGCCACACCTCCTCGCGATCGAGTTCGTGGCGCTGCTGGCGATGCTGGCACTCCTGACGCTGATGTCGATCTTCATCGATGCACCGCTGCTCGAGTTCGCGAACTTCAATGAACAGCCGAACCCGTCGAAGGCGCCGTGGTACTTCCTGGGTCTCCAGGAGTTGTTGGCGTACTTCGACCCCCAGGTCGCCGGTGTGATCGTGCCGGGGTTCGGTCTGGCCGCCATTGCGTTCATCCCGTACATCGACAGGAATCCGTCGGTGCGTCCCTCTGATCGCAAGTTCGCGATCGCCATCTTCACCGTGTTCGTGATGTCATCGTCCATCCTCACGATCTTCGGATCGTTCTTCCGAGGTCCCGGGTTCAACTTCACGTTCCCGTGGCGAGACGGCATATTCTTCGACGACTTGAAGACGATTCTCGAATGACAACAACAACCTTCATCCTCACGCTCATAGGCGCAGGCATCTTCGCAGCCGCTGGCATCATCATGGTGGCGATGCGTCGATCCGAATCCGAAGGCGCAGCCACGCAAGCCGAACTCGACGGGAAGGCCATCAAGCTCGACCGTGCCCGCAGGGCCAGGAAAGCCGCGGCTTCCGGCAAGACGGAAAGCGACACCGGTGCCGTGGCCACACTGGTGAAGGCTCCGCTCGAGTTCGAGGCAGACCCGCCCCGCGCCGAGGTTTCGGCTGCCGAGTATGGGGTCACCCGCCGCAAGTTCTTCAACCGGGCCATCGGCGCGGTGTTCGGCCTGTTCCTCCTCCAGTTCACGCTCGCCAGCCTCGCGTTCGTTTGGCCGAAGCTCAAGGGCGGGTTCGGTACGCCGATCAACGCAGGCAAGGTCTCGGACCTCAAGGCCGAGGTGGTGGTCGCCGGAGCGATCGTCCCGAAGTTCGTGCCAGCCGCACAGGCGTGGGTCGTCCCGTTCCCGATCAGCGAGCTCGAGGGCTCGTCCTTCGAAGAGGTCTCGTTCGTCGTGGCCGGTGATGAAGGTGACGGTCTGGCTCTCATGGCGTTGTGGCAGCGATGCGTCCACCTTGGCTGTCGTGTGCCGTCGTGTGGATCGTCGCAGGGCTTCGAATGCCCGTGCCACGGTTCCAAGTACAACGCCCACGGTGAATACAGCCAGGGTCCTGCTCCCCGGAACCTGGACCGGTTCGAGGTGAGCGTCAACGACGCCGGCGAATTCATCATCAACACCGGGAATGTCGTCCAGACCTCACGCGCCAAGAACTTCACCATCGCTTACCCGCAAGGACCGTTCTGTGTTTGATCCATCTGTGATCTCCTCACTCGGTCTCATCCTCGCGACCGAGAGTTCCGAACCCGCGCCGACCGGTGGTGGTGTCGGCATGGGTGCCGTCGTCCTGACGATTGCCGTCGCGGTTCTGCTCACATGGATGGCATACCTCTTCCTGAACTCCCGACAGAAGCGTGCATCAGCGAACGAGGCGTCACCGCCGAACCTGTCGCAACCGATTTCTGACGAGGAACTTGAGAACGACAAACTCACCAAGGTCCTCCGTGCGGCCCTGTTCGGTTCGATTCTCCTTGCGATCATCCTGCCGTGGTACGCCGTCAACGAACCCGGCCGGCAGGCAACTGCGGCCGAGTCGATCGTCGAGGAGGACGTCAAGGCCGGCGAGCACTGGTTCAGCGTCGACGGCTTCCAGTGCGTCAACTGTCACGGACCGGGTGGCTCAGGCGGTGCGGCTGCCTTCACCGAAGCGCGATCAGGCGTCTCGACCAGCTGGAAGGTCCCGTCACTCAACGACGTGTTCTACCGCTATTCCGAGGACGAGGTGAAGCACTGGATCATCTACGGTCGGGCAGGGACGCCGATGCCGGCGAACGGCCTCGAGGGCGGTGGTGCCATGACCGTCCAGGAAGTGGACCAGGTCGTCGCCTATCTCAAATCGATCCAGATCTCCCAGGAAGAGGCATACGCCCAGGCCGCGAGCGCCACGGACCTCGCGGTTGCCGCCATCGAAGGCGGAGCCGATACCACCCAGTCACTGATCGACGCACAGATGGTCAAGATCGAGCAGGTCAAGGCAGCAAAGGACGAGGTCGCCATCGTCGGCTCGTTCCCCGAGGACATCAAGGATCTCTTCCAGGATCCTGCAACCTGCACCGAGGAATCCGCCGCACTGGTGAGCACAACGTGCAGCAACCCGGCGACCGACACCGATCGCGACGGGTTGGCCGATGCGATCGAAGCGCGACTCACCGACATCGCCGCCACGACGCTCGAAACCGTCAAGGGTGCATCCGCGGCCGCTCAGGCCGTCTACGGCTTCACGTTCGACCCGTTGAACGGTTTCACGAACGAGGATCCCGATGCCAAGACCCCGGTGGCCGACATCGACGCCGCTGCGTTGCTCCTTGCCGATCTCGAGACCGAGGTCCTGCTGCTCAACGTGACCGCCGAGCGTGAGGACGCGTTCCTCGCCGACCTGGAGTCCGGTCTCGAGTTCCTCCTCGGAGCGGCTGAGGCAAAGCTGTGGGAGGTCGACTTCGATGCCGTCTCCGAAGCGATGGGCGTGACGGTTGATGAGGCGAAACAGGCGGCCGGTTTGTTCAACGCGTATTGCGCGCGGTGCCACACGGGTGGTTACTCGGCAGGGTCGGCGTTCGAGCAGGGTGCCGGGTCTGGTGCGTGGGGACCGTCGCTGCTCGATGGACGTGCGATCATCCAGTTCCCGAACATCGACGATCACATCGCCTTCGTGATCAGCGGTTCCGAGGACTCCCTGAAGTACGGCATCAACGGTCTCGGTTCGGGGCGTATGCCAGCCTTCGGTCAGATTCTCTCCGAAGAACAGATTGCATTGATCGCCAAGTATGAGAGGTCGTTCTGATGAAGATCTCACCCTCACAAGTGCGCAGGCAGGAGGATGGGCTGTCGAGCCTCGAAACCCTCGGCCTCGTGCTTTTCGTCGTCTCGCTGCTCGCGCTCATCACACCGATCCGTGAGTTCGCCATCAACATGGTCGGCACGGTGTTCGGACAGATGGACCCCGAGACCGGTCACCCGAACGACTTCTCACAGGCGATGCGTGGCATCGCCATTTCGGTTGGCGCCGTCGTCACCTTCATCGGTGCGGGGTGGTTCCTGCTGTGGACAAACCTCGGCAAGCGGCTCGCGTTCCTGCTCACAGGTGCTGCAACCTTCGGTTGGCTCGTGATCAACGGGGTGCTGTTCGTGGTCTACGCCCCCCGTGGTATCCGGCCTGCCGACCTCGAAGGGCTCAACGCCGTTCAGATGCGGTTGCCGTCGATCGCCCTGACCCTCGGGTCGCTCGTGCTGTTCGTGATGTTTTCGCTCGCGCTGACCCGCTACGAGGCAGACGTCGAGGACTGACGACTGCTCGTTTTCACGCCTTGTTGAGGTGGTAGGCGAGGATCCCGAGTTCTGTCGACAGGTCGACGCGTCGCACCTCGACGCCCTCTTTCGTCTTGATGGTGGCGGGCGCCAGATTCAGGATCGACTTGATCCCGGCATCCATGAGCCGATCGGCGGCGTCCTGTGCTGCGGACGGTGGTGTGGCGATGATGCCGATCTTGATGGACTTCTCGGTGACGATCGTGCGGAGCCGGGTCAGGGATTCGATCGCGATCTCATCGACCTTGGTGCCGATCTTGTCGGTATCGACATCGACGATCGCCTGGATCGAGAAGCCCCAGTTCTCGAATCCTCGGTAGTTCGCAAGCGCCGAACCGAGATTTCCCGCTCCGACGATGACGACGCCGTGATCGTTGAGCAGGCCGAGCGCTTTGCGGATCTGTGCGCGGAGTTCATCGATGTCGTAGCCGACACCCCGGGTTCCGTGGCTACCGAGGTATGACAGGTCCTTGCGGACCTGGGCTGAGTTGACACCGGCGACATCGGCGATCTCCTCGGACGACGCGGTGGAACTCGACACTGCCATGTCGGAGAGGCATCGGAGATAGCGAGGGAGGCGAGCCACTGTGGCGGTCGGAATCGACGTGGTCATATGTGAAGGTTAGGGCTGGT
>CBDUOH010000126.1:0-4492 GCA_965368815.1 uncultured Acidimicrobiia bacterium | reverse complement strand
CAGTCGCCCGACACCGGGAGCATGTTGGGCGAGCCCAGCGGGAAGCTCTCGTCCGCGTTGCCCTGCGTGTTCGAGTGCTTCAGGTAGAAGCGCGACCCGGACGGACGGAACACGCCGGGCGAGTCCGTACCGTCGTTCGTCCAGTCCCCCGCGATGAAACGGTCGCCGGGATCACCGAAGTAGAACTCGAACTGGGCCGGACCCTGGGTGTGATCGTTGCGGAAGTACACGAGACCGGTCGACTGCCGGTAGAGCCCGACGGTGTCCGTTCCATCGTTGTCGAAGTCACCAGTGAAGGGCACGTCGCCAGGATTCCCGAAGTAGTAGTCGGAGTCGGCCGCACCGAGCCCGGCATCGCCGTCACCGAGTTCGTTGACGATGTACACCCGACCTTCGGAGGGACGGTACACAGACACGGTGTCGCAACCGTCGTTGTTGAAGTCCCCTGCGATCGGGATGTCACCCGGGTTTCCGAAGAAGAACGATCGCGTGGCGATCCCTTGGCTGTTCGTGTCGCGCAGATATACGTAGCCGTCCGACTGTCGGTAGAGACCGGGCGTATCGGTTCCGTCGCAGTTCCAGTCTCCGGCGAACGGAAGGTCGCCGGGGTTGCCGTAGTAGAACGAATAGGTGCCGTGGTCCTCGTCGACGAGGTACCAGATGCCAGTTGATGGATCCACGAGACCGACCGTGTCGGTGGCCGAGGCGGCAGTTGCCGGGACCATGAGGGCAACCACGCCGATCAGGGCCAATACACGGCCGACAAGATGTTGCGAAATGAGGACCCCCAGTGACGATGCTGTCATGGTATCGGAGTCCGCCAACCACGCAAGGCGTTCGGGTGCCTACGTCCGGTGGCTTGTCTCCACGGGAGAAAGCGGCCCGTCTGCCAACGATGAACCGGATTCGGTTGATAGCATCGGGGCATGCTCGGCAAACTTTCTGACTGGCGTGCCGGGCGACTTGTCGGGCGTGCGCAGGCCGTAGTCGCCGGTTTTGACCCCCATCCGAACTACGACGCCGTCTATCGCCAGCAGGAACGTTCGTACTGGGCACACCTCCCCGGTTGGATCTGGCGCGATCAACGACCCTCAGGATTGGCGCTCGACATCGGGCCCGGCTTCGGGACGTTGATGGTTTTCAGCCATTTGGCCACCGGTGCCACGGTGCATGGCATCGACTTCGACCCCGTGTACATGACCGAGGGCCTCCAATCGCTCGATGGCATCAAGTGGCACCAAGCCAATGTCGAGCTCGATGACCTCCCATGGGCCGGCCCGTATGACTTCATCGTGTTCTCGGAGGTGCTTGAACATTTCAATTTTGCTGCGGTGCCGACACTTCGCAGGATGGTCTCGGTCCTGCGACCCGGCGGGCGGATCTACCTGAGCACACCTGATGCCGCCGAGTGGGGCCGGACGACCGTGTACTACAACCACTATCACGAGCTCCCCCAACCTTCGGAGCATCTGCGGGACTCCGTCGTCGATGATCACATCTGGCAATTCGACCAGCGAGAGCTTGCCGAAGTGCTGACTGACGCCGGACTCGAGGTTGTCCGGTCGGCTTTTGCTCCCGGCGTCGCGAACAGGCGCCATTTCAACCTGACGCTCACCGCCCGAGGCTGACGTCTCAAAGAAGCCTTGTCCTGACCACGACCGGCCTAGTGTGCGTCCATGCTGAGGGCCAATGTCGGGCGGGTCGGTACCGTTGTCGTCATCGTCGCGTCGGCACTGGCAGGATGCACCTCCCAGCAACCGGATGCCACCCAGACTCCGTCGACGATTCCGCAGACGACATCTCCGTCATCGACCACCTCGGCAACATCGGTGGCGACCACGACCACGACGACGTCGCCCGCACCGCAAGCACGCTGGATCACGGTTGTGGGAGACCGATTCATCGACTCGCGTTCCGGTTCTCCGTTCGTTCCCATCGGCGTGAACCTGATCCGCAAGCTCGGCGGTACGGGCGATCGGCTGTTCGCCAACTATGACCCCGAATGGGTCGAGACGCAGCTCGACGAAATCGTGGCCCTCGAATTCAATACCGTGCGGTTCTTCCTCGACATGTGCATGTCGTGCACCGCCACATCCGATGGACTTCGAACGGACTTCCTCGACAACCTCGCCGATTTGCTGACCCGTCTCGAAGCCCACGGCCTCGCCGCACTACCGACCAGCAACGATGTCCCGGACCCCGGATACAGCGAACGGCTTCCTTGCTGCGAACCATTCGGTGGATATCGCAACTCCCTATACCTCAGCTCCGAGGGGCATGCGATAGCGATTGAGTACTGGACTGATCTCCTCGAGGCACTGCGGGCTCGGGGGGCACCGACCCACCACGTCATGGCCTGGGAACTGGCAAACGAGCAGTTCTTCCTCCGGAGCGTTCCCCCGATCAGCCTCGCGGATGGCACCGTCACAACCGCCGATGGCGGGTCCTATGACCTCTCCGATGACACTGCCGTCGAGGACATGGTGGTCAACAACACGCGCGCATTCGTGACCAGTGTCGGGAACGCGATACGCGAGCTCGACGCCGGCGCCCTTGTGACAATGGGGTTCTTCTCCTCGGAGGAACCGGACGCAGGTAGGTTCGCTGCCGACGACCGATGGGTGGTTCCTCGTCAGATCCTGAAGGAGTCGACGCTCGACTTCGTCGACTTGCACGGGTACGGCGGGCTCGGGGGTACGTGGGAATCGATCGGTGCCGCGTACGGCCTCGACGGGTCACCACTCGGGTATCCGCTGCTGCTCGGCGAGTTCGGGGCGTTCAAGAATGCGTACCCCGAACCGGACGACGCTGCCGCGGCAGTGGCCTGGTGGCAATCCGGATCATGCGAATTCGGATTCGGTGGGTGGCTTGTGTGGCTGTGGGGTGGGGACACGGACAACGAAGTCGTGACTGCTGATGCGCACGACGCGGCGGTCGGTCGCGCGATATCACCCCTCGTCCGACCCGACCCATGTGACCTGGGTCCATACGCCTCCGAGAACCTTGCTTTGGAGAAACCCGCATCGGCATCTGCCGAGGAGCCCGGCTACCCGGCGTCCCACGTAACGGACGGAAGCGACGCCACGTGGTGGAGCGCGCAAGACGGGCCACCGCAATGGGTCGAGATCGACCTGGAATCGGGCACCACCGTCGGTTCAGTCGAGATCCTGATCGGACATGTATCCCCACCCGGGCCACAGTCTCATCGGGTCTACGTCCGCACTGAGGGCGAAGGCGGCCGGGGAACGTTCGTGGGATCGCTCGATGCCAACGCCGAGCAGGGCGATTGGATCACCCTCAGCTTCGACCCGGTCGACGACATCCGCCATGTGCGCGTCGAAACGGTCCTCCTCGACGGCTGGGTCATCCTGCACGAGATCCGTGTGCTGGCTGGCGCTGCCCGCTGATTGGCGGCGTTCGCAAAGAACGGTCGGCTGGACCGGGTCCCGTAGGCTTGCGCCATGACCGACAACGCCCGACCCCGGACCCGGACTGTGCTACGAATCCTCCGGGTTCTGGCCATGGCGATGGCGATTCTGGGCGGCTTGGGTCTGTTACTCATCGCAGCGACCCTTGGGGGCTGCAGCGCGTTCGGGGGACGATGCCCCGCCGATAGGCCTCCGCTGCTCGATGACGACGTGTTCGGCATGGCGGCGTTCGGGACGGCCCTCATCGTCGTGGTCCCGGGATTCCTCCACAGACCATCGTGGCGACGACTCGGGAGTGTCATCGCGATAGGACTGGTTGCCGCTTTCGTCGTCGGGCTGGTCGTACGGGACTTCGCCCACGGTTGACCTCGCCGATACTGCGTCCGGGTCACAGAATTCGAAACCGTTCATTCGGGAACTCTGCAGCCACCGTTCCGGTCAATCAACCTCAACGGACTCACGGATGCGTTGGCCCCGAGCAGTCGCCAGCGAGGACCGAGTTCACCGCTCACTCTCGATGAGGTCCTTGATGATCCCGCTCGTTTGCCGCATCATCGTGCGAATCGTCGCCGCCTGTTCGTCGGTGATGTCGGGAAACTCTCCACCACGAGTGAATCGTGTCGTGCCCCCATCGATCTCCTCGAACGTCATCCACCCATCGATCCGCATGGGGCCATCCTGCGTGAGCACACGCATGATGCGCATCGGTACCAGCTCGGTGATCTCCATCGTGCCCTCGGTGATGGTTCCGAACCGGTTGGTACGCCGCGTGATCACAGAACCCACACATATGGGGTCGTCGGAGGGCGACTCCAACTCGACGCTCGAATCCCACCGAGGATGGTTCTCCATGTGATGCACGATGCAGAAGTCCCAAACCGCCGCGAGCGGCCTGTCGATGATCGTGGGTTCCTCGATCCTCATCGCATCTCCTTCGCCGGGCCATTGCCAAACCTACCCGTAGATACAGGCGCGGGCCAACGGTGCGGCACTTCCGACCAGAACTCAAGCGAGTGGATCAGGGTGGTGGGCGATACTGGGATCGAACCCAAAGTATCGACTCG
>CBDUOH010000125.1:0-4524 GCA_965368815.1 uncultured Acidimicrobiia bacterium | reverse complement strand
CTGTTCACCGGTACTATCGGCAACGATTCGAGCATAGAACCGCACTTCAGATAGGCGATGGACTTCGTGACCAACGACAAGAGCGTCTACGGGCCGGACGATCTGTCCGACTGGGACCCTGCACTCCGACTCGGGAGTCCGGGGGAGTTCCCGTACACCCGTGGACCGTACCCCACGATGTACACCGGACGGCTGTGGACGATGCGCCAGTACGCGGGCTTCGGCGACGCCCGGTCGACGAATGAGCGCTTCAAGGCCTTGCTCGCTGCCGGGCAGACAGGTCTGTCCGTGGCGTTCGACCTTCCGACACAGATGGGGCTCGATTCAGACGCACCTTTGGCTGTGGGTGAGGTGGGCAAGGTCGGTGTCGCCATCGACACGGTCGAAGACATGCGCGTCCTGTTCGACGGAATCCCGATGAGCGACGTTTCCACGTCGATGACCATCAACTCGACGGCTGCCGTGTTGCTGTTGATGTACCAGATCGTGGCAGAGGAACAGGGTGCAGCACCCGAGAGTCTGCGGGGGACGATCCAGAACGACGTGCTCAAGGAGTACATCGCACGCGGTACCTACATCTTCCCTGCGGCTCCATCCCTGCGACTCATCACCGACACGTTCTCGTATTGCACGCAGGAGATACCGAACTGGAACACGATCTCGATCTCGGGCTACCACATTCGGGAGGCCGGTTCGACCGCTGCCCAGGAGGTGGCGTTCACCATCGCAAACGGGCTGGCATACGTCGATGCCGCGATTGCTGTGGGCATCGACATCGATGATCTCGCGCCACGGCTGTCGTTCTTCTGGAACGCCCACAACGGTCTGTTCGAAGAGGCGGCCAAGTACCGCGCCGCACGCCGCATGTGGGCCCACCAGATGCGCGACGTCTACCGAGCGACGAATGAGGCGTCGTGGAAGATGCGGTTCCACACCCAGACCGCCGGATCATCGCTGGTCGCCCAGCAGCCACTCAACAACGTGGTGCGAACCGCCTATCAGGGTCTCGCAGCGGTCCTCGGCGGCACACAGTCGCTCCACACCAATTCGTTCGACGAGGCGCTCGGCCTCCCGACGAACGACTCGGCGATGCTGGCACTACGGACACAGCAGGTGCTCGCATACGAGACCGGGGTACCCGATGTCGTCGACCCCTTGGCGGGGAGCTATTACGTCGAATCGCTCACGGATGCCATCGAGGCAGACGCGTCTGCACTGTTGGCGGCGATCGCCGACATCGGCGGCGCCGTTGCGGCGATCGAGGAAGGGTTCCAGCAGCGCGAGATCGAGGCGGCGGCGTACCGCTACGCAAGACAGGTCGACGCCGGCGAGGCGGTCGTCGTCGGTGTCAATCGGTTCGGCGATGATGACGAGTACGAACCCGACATACTCACGATCGATCCCGAGCTCGAGCAGAGCCAGGTTGCCGCGCTCGCCGATCGACGATCCTCCCGCGATCAGCAGGCCGTTCTCGATGCCCTTGCGTCGGTGCAATCGACGGCTGCCGGCACCGGGAACCTGTTGTACCCGATGAAAGCCGCTCTTTCTGCCGGGGCTTCGATCGGTGAGATCACCGAAGCGCTGGTTCCGATATTCGGTCGCTACCGTCCGGCTGGATAGTTTCTGGAGGAGGCCCGTGTTCAACCCTGAGAACCCCACTCGCGTGCTTGTCGTCGGCGGTGGGCCGGGCGGCCAGGCTGCGGCCACGACGGCTGCTCGATTCGGCGCACGGGTCACGCTCGTGGAAGACAAGATCGTCGGGGGAGCTGCGCATCTGTGGGATTGCATCCCATCCAAGGCGATGGTCTCGAGTTCGATGCGTATGCGTGCGATCCGCAATGCCGAGCAGCTCGGGATCTCCGAACCGGGCCCGGTGACGGTCGACATGGGTCTTCTGTCGGCGAGGGCTTCGCGGATCGCGGACACACTGGCGGCATCGATGACCGACATGCTCGATTCCCAGGGGGTCGAGATCGTGCGGGGGCGGGCCCGCCTCACCTCCCCACACACGGCAGTGGCTTCGACGGACAACGGCGAGATCGAGATCAGATTCGACACGGCCGTGATCGCAACGGGATCGCGTCCACGAGTGCCCGATTGGGCGAAGATCGATGGCGAGCGGGTGATCACGACGAGGGAGGCCTATCACCTCCCGGTGCTGCCGGAACGCATGATCATCGTCGGATCGGGTGTGACCGGGGTCGAAATGGTGCACATCTTCTCTTCGCTCGGCTCCGATGTCGCACTGCTCGTCAGCAGACATCACGTGCTGCCGCACCGTGACTCCGAGGTGGCGACCGTGCTCGAGGAGGATTTCCTCAAGCGGGGGGTCCAGCTCCTGAAAGGCTCACGGGCGTCCGGCATCGAGCGGGACGGTGACGTCGTGAGGGTCTCGACCGAGGACGGTCGCGTGGTTGAGGGCTCCCACGCGTTGTTGGCTGTGGGTTCGTTGCCGAACAGCGAGGACCTCGGGCTCGAGGACGTCGGGATCGATGTCGAACAAGGGTTCATCCAGGTCGACGAGTACCAACGCACGTCCCTGTCCCACGTATACGCAGCCGGGGATGTGACCGGTCAGATGCTGCTTTCGTCGGTTGCAACGGCCCAGGGCACCAAGATCGCACGTCACATTCTCGGGCATGACGTGACACCGGTCGACTACCGCAAGGTGTCACAAGCAATCTTCACGGAACCGGAGATCGCGTCGGTCGGGCTCGAGGAGGTCGACGCTGCTGCAGAGGGCCGTAAGGTCAGGTTGACGAAGGTGCCGCTCGGTCCGAACGCCCGATCGCTCATCCAGGGCGACGTCGGCGGATTCGTCAAACTCGTGTCTGATCCTGCAACCCGAGTCGTACTCGGAGGAACGGTTGTCGGTCACCATGCTTCGGAATTGATCGGATCGATTGCCGTCGCCACGAACGCCCGACTCAGTGTGGATGTGCTCGTGGAGACCCTCATGGTGCACCCGTCCCTCACCGAGTCGATTGCAGAGGCTGCCGAATAGTTCCCGACTCGGGGTCTCGCCCCTGTTGAGGCGAGAGCGCTACTTGATGAGCATCAAGATGGCGCCGGCGGTGACGGTGTCGCCGACCTGGACCTTGAGATCGACGATTGCTCCACTTGTCGGTGCCTTGATCTCGTTCTCCATCTTCATGGCTTCCAGGACGCACACGGCCTCTCCCTCTTCGACGGTGTCGCCGGCCTTGTGATGGATCTTGACGATGGTCCCCTGCATGGGCGCCGTGACTGCCCCTTCGCCGCCGGAGCTCGTACCGGATTTTGCGAGCTTGGGAGCCTTCCGGCGCGGAGCTGCTCTGGATCCGGAACCAGGTGCGCTGAGTACCCGCGCCCAGTACTTGACCGTGAACCGGCGTCCTCCGACCTCGACCGTCATCGATCGTTCGGACAGTTCCTCGTCCTCGGGGAGCGACGGTGCCGTCGTCCGTTCGACATGGGAGAAATCCATGCTGTCCTCGACGAGTCGAGTGTGTATGTCGCCGTTGAGGAAGTCCTCGTTGTCGAGGATCAGGAGATGGGCACCCATGGTGGTGTCGACGCCCTTGATGTCGAACTCGGTGAGAGCTCGCTTGGCTCTCCGCACGGCCTCGTCACGATCACGACCGCTGACGATCAGCTTGGCGATCATGTTGTCGTAGTACTGGCTGATGGTTGAACCCTGGACGACACCGGAGTCGACGCGGATGCCGGGCCCCGATGGTTCGCGGTACTTCACGAGCGTCCCGGGGGTGGGAGCGAAGTTCCGCGAGGGATCCTCGGCGTTGACCCTGAACTCGATGGTGTGTCCGACAGGGGTCGGTGTCTCGGTCATCGACAAGGGCTCGCCCATGGCGACCCGGATCTGCTCCACGACGAGGTCGACGCCGAATACCTCTTCGGTCACCGTGTGTTCGACCTGGATGCGGGTGTTCATCTCGAGGAAGTAGAACTCACCGTCGGAGAACAGCGTTTCGACGGTACCGGCCGATCGATAGCCCGCCGCGTGGCCAAGCGCCAGAGCCAGTTCGCCGAGTTTTGCACGGAGTTCCGGCGTGAATCCGGGAGCTGGCGATTCCTCGACCAGTTTCTGGTGGCGTCGTTGGAGTGAGCAGTCGCGCTCGCCGAGAAAGAGCCCATTGCCGTGGTTGTCGAACAGAACCTGTGCCTCGATGTGTCGTGCGTTCTCGAGGTAGCGCTCCACGTACACCGCAGCGTTGCCGAACCAGGCTTCTGCCTCGCGGCCTGCGGATTCGAAGGCGTCTGCCAGACCCTCGGGGGACCGTACGACCTTGAGACCGCGCCCGCCGCCACCTGCGGCGGCCTTGATCGCCACCGGGAAGCCGTGTTCGGCTGCAAATGCCTCGACCTGGTCCGCGCTGGTGAGCGGCTCAAGCGTCCCGGGTACACCGTGGACGCCGGCCGACTCCGCAGCGATCCGGGATTCGATCTTGTCGCCCATCATCTGGATGGCGCTGGGCGGTGGCCCGATCCAGATCAATCCTGCGTCGATGATGGATTGGGCGAACG
>CBDUOH010000124.1:0-4545 GCA_965368815.1 uncultured Acidimicrobiia bacterium | reverse complement strand
GTTCTGGTGGGCCCGGTAGGACTTGAACCTACGGCCAAGCGATTATGAGTCGCCTGCTCTAACCAACTGAGCTACGGGCCCGCGGCGACAAGGGTACAACGACCCGATGCAGACGGGGTGCGGGCATCGACGGGCCGACTGAAGGATTCTCCCTCGGGTGCCGATACCGAGAGATGCGCACGAATCGGTTCATCAGGGCGGTGGTTGCCACGACGACTGCGATCGCGTGTGGTGTGGCTGGTATCGGCTTGATCTCTGCGGACGCAGAAGCGGCGCCGCTTCCGACTCGGGATGATGTCGCCTTCTTCGACGACACGCAGGGCGTCTGGCACGTCGGAACGCGGTCGACAGGCTCAACGTCGTTCTACTTCGGCAACCCGGGCGACTCCCCCATCGTCGGCGACTGGGACTGCGACGGAGTCGATACGCCGGGCCTGTACCGCCGGTCTGATGGATTCGTCTACCTCCGAAACTCCAACACGCAGGGGATCGCCGACATCCGCTTCTACTTCGGGAACCCGGGCGATGTACCGCTCGCAGGGGACTTCGACAACGACGGATGTGACACGGTCTCGATATACCGCCCCACCGAACAACGCATCTACGTCATCAACCAACTCGGCAAGAACGACGGCGGTTTGGGTGCCGCCGACTACTCGTACACGTTCGGCGACCCGGGCGACAAGCCCTTCGTCGGGGATTTCGACGGCGACGGCGTGGACACCGTGGGTCTCCATCGAGAATCGACCGGGTTCGTCTACTACCGCAACACCAACAGCACCGGGATCGCCCACCATGCATTCTTCTTCGGAGACCCCGGGGATCGGGTCTTCGCTGGTGACTGGACCGATGCGGGGTTTGACACCCCCGGCGTGTATCGACCGGCCACCCGCACCACCCACCTCAGGTTCACCAACACCCAGGGCAACGCAGACGAGTCATACGTCTGGGGTCAATCCCACTTCCTGCCCATCGCGGGTTGGTTTGGCGAGCTCCCTGACACGACCGACGAGTGCACCGTGCTCCCCGACGACAACATCTGGAATCGTCGAGTCGACACCCTGCCCGTCCACCCGAACTCGAATCAGTACATCAGCTCCATCGGGGCATCGACGACACTGCACGCCGATTTCGGATCCGGCGAGTGGCCACCGGGTTCAGGGAGCCCCATCGGTATCCCGGTTGTCGACGTTCCTGCTTGGCAGACACCGGTTCCGATCATCTACACCGACTACGGCAACGAGTCCGATCCCGGGCCGTTCCCCATTCCAGCCGACGCGCCGATCGAGGGCGGCCCGTCTGGGACCGGCGATCGGCATGTGATTGCGGTGGATCGCACCGCGTGTGTCGCCTACGAGCTGTTCAACGCGTTCCCGAATGGGGATGGGTCCTGGTCGGCCAGCTCAGGGGCTTCCTACGACCTCCGATCGAACGCCCTGCGACCCGCAGGCTGGACGTCGGCCGACGCAGCCGGATTGCCGATCTATCCGGGCCTCGTGACGTACGACGAGGTGGCTTCGGGCTCGATCGACCACGCGATCAGGTTCACAGCACCCCAAACGCAACGGGCGTACGTGTGGCCGGCAAGACATTTCGCGTCGAACTCGACAAACCCCGCTCTCCCACCGATGGGTATGCGGTTCCGTCTCAAGCAGAGCTTTGACATCTCGGGCTATCCCGCTGATGTGCAGGTGATCCTGCGTGCGTTCAAGCAATACGGCTTGATACTCGCCGACAACGGGAGCCCGTGGTACATCTCCGGCGCACCGGACGAACGCTGGGACAACGACATGCTCCACGCCTGGGACGACATACCGGGCTCTGCATTCGAGGCCGTGGACGTATCCGGGCTCATGATCGATCCCGATTCAGGCGCCGCCATCCCCTGACCGGCGGGTCTGGGCTAGCACCCGTCGATCACATCGTCCGTGTCGCCATCGACCGGCTCGAGGTACTGGTACCGATACCGCTCGGAGAATCCGAGCGTTGCATACATCGCAAGTGCCGGTGCATTGGTTCCGAGCACCTGGAGGAACATCGAGTCGCAACCGGCATCTGCGGCCCACCGATGCGCGGCGGCCATGATGTCACTCGCATGCCCTTGCCGCCGTTCTCGTTCCGCTACCGCGACCGAGTACACGCCGGCTAGGCCACCGCTCGCAACGACCAGCCCGACGCCGACACCCGGAATCCACAATCCCGCAGAACGATCCGCAACCCGTTCGAGAAGCCGCTGCCACGCCGGCTCCGACGACGCTTTGCGGCCATTGAAACCTGACAGATCCGCAAAGAACTCCCCGGACGCGACGTCGACGATCCTGACCGCACCCGCCTCTGGACCCGGCCTGACCGGTGCCGTCAGCACGACCGTGTCGTCCACGGAGTGGTACCCCCAATCGGCCACCACCGCATTCACCGTGGTTCGTCCGACAAGTGGCGTCACCCGTACGACCGGTGCAGCCCCGCGGGCCGTCAGCCAATCCGAGAGCGCCGTTCGCGCTGCGGGCGAGGTGTCGGGATCACCGACAGCTGTCGCACAGTTGACCCGACGGGTGAATCCGTCGGCAGCGAAAAGCCTCCAACCGGCCACACCGATCGACTCATCGGCGGTCCATGTGTCGTACGCCGCCCGTTCGAGGTCAGCGACCGTTGTCACGGCTGGATCTGGTAGCGGGAAAGACCATCGGACATCTCCGTAGGCCACCGCATCGGGCGACCCTCGGCATTGACACATGCAGCGTGCACAGTCTGTTCGGCGAGCACCTGGTCCCCGCGGACGATGCGCTGCCCGAACCGACCCGTCACCCGTTTGAGTTCCTCGACCCAGCTCTCGACGAGCAGATCGTCCCCTTCCACAGCCGGCGCCTTGAAGGCCGTCTCGATGGAGGTGACGAACACCTGGGTCCCGAGGTCGGACAAACCGCTGAGGGTCCACCCGAGTTTGAGGAACAGGTCGATACGGCCGACTTCGAAATACTGGATGTACACCGAGTGGTTCAGGTGGCGGTACGGGTCCAATTCATAGAACCTCACGCTGATGGGTGTGCGGTGGATCATGCTTCCACGCTACCTGAATCCGAGCTGACGCCAGCCCTCGTAGACACCGATTGCTGCGGCGTTGGCAAGGTTGAGCGACCTTCCTCCCGCGGCAATCGGAATCCGAACGCGGTCCGTGATCGCCGGGTGGTCCAACACGTGCTGCGCGAGCCCGTCCGACTCACGCCCGAAGAGGAGCGTGTCACGCGCTTCGTAGCGGACGTCTGCATACAGGGTCTCCGCGTGCTGGGTGAACGCGAAGATTCGATTCGGGCCGGTGGCGACATAGGCATCGAATGAGTCATGGAGCGTCACGGAGGCGAACTCGCGGTAGTCAAGACCTGCGCGCCGCATGCGTGCATCATCGAGCGCGAACCCGAGCGGTTCGATGAGATGGAGACGACAACCGGTGTTCACCGTGAGCCGCATGAGGTTGCCGGTGTTCGGCGGAATCTCGGGCTGCCACAACACGACATCGAACACCGTCGGCCTCCTTGGCTAGAGCGAAATCACGTGGTCGGGCGGGTTGCCTGCAAGCGCCGCGTAGAGGTCGGGAAAGCACCCGACCTGTGCACCGTCGACCATGTTGAGTGGCTCGCAGTCGGCAGCGGTCTCCCGACCCTCACCCGTGGCCGGATCGCACCAACGGGGTTCACCGTCGGCAAGGTTGCGTTCGAGCGAGCACATGTCGCATCCCATCAGCAGCATGCCCGTCTCGGCGGCGACCGCGGCGAGGCGTTCACCGAGCGGGTCGCCCTTGCGGAGTGCCCAGACATTGTCATCGAAGAAGAACATCCCGACCACTTCGACTCCGTGTGTTCCGGCTTCGAGCTGCGGCAGGATCATCCGCTGCACCTTGTAGCTCGCTGCCTTGGGCGTGTTGAATACGTATGCGACCTTCATGTGCTCTCCAGCTGGTTGACGGTTCCACGACGATACCGACGGCTCGGCGCGTCCGAACCGCTACTCGTCGCCGCGGATGGCTTTTTCGTCCAACAACATGAACCCGAGTGCCGGGTCCCTCGATTGCACCGACTTCATCACGTCCCAGCGCGACCGGAGCTGCTCACGGAGCCAGCGGGAGATGTGTCCATGACTCATCCATGTGTACGTCACATTGGAACGCGTGGGCGGTTTGGAGGCAAACACGATGAGGCGCAACCGGATGCCTGCCGGATGCATCGCGTGGCCCTGGTCAATGAGTGACGCAACGAGGTCGTCGGCGATCTCGGGTCGTATGCGGCCGACCCGGCCGATGGCCGCCCGTAGGACAAGAGGGTCACGGGCCGCCCGATTGAGTTCGGCTGCCCCTTCCTTTACCTCGCCGATGATCACGTCGATGGTCTTGTCCGACGTCTCCAGGTCCGGATCCGGATCGAACGCAATGCCGCCAGTATCACCGTTGACGCTGATCGAACCGGCCCCGGGGAACCGCACTGCCAGGACATCCACGTCGGTGACCGTCCTGGGAGTCGCCGTCGCCATGTGCTCAAGCACCGGATACTCCGT
>CBDUOH010000123.1:0-4550 GCA_965368815.1 uncultured Acidimicrobiia bacterium | reverse complement strand
AGTGGGAGTTCGTTCGCTCCATCACCCCACACCGCGATACTGTGACGAAATGTCTGTCGCATATCAGGTTCGTCGCTTATGGGAACGGGTGCTCTCTGTCGGCTCGTACCCTGGCGAGCCGGATTCGCAACGCGGGCCGCGGCGGATCACGGTCGGCATGGCTGTCATCTTCCTGGTGGGCAATCTGACGTCCGGCTTCAGCGAGTTCTCGGCGGAGATGGCGTGGCTGGCGGCTTCGGCATGGGCGACGGCGGTGGCCATCGCGGCAGCGTTGCTGATGCTGCGGGCGAGGCCGCAGCGGTTCGCGGCGATCATCAACTCACTGTTTCTGTTCACGACGGTGGTGGTGTCAGTCGAGACGATCCTCCTTGGCGGCATCCAGCCTTCCTCGGCGCAGATCCTGTGGGGGATCCTCGCCGTGCTGGGTGCGCTGATCGCGCTCAGCCTACGGTCGGCCATGACGTGGTTCGCCGCGTTCCTCGTCGGGTTGACCGCCAGTGCCGTGCTGCCGACGTGGATCGATCCGCTGTATATCGTCGAGGGAAGCTCCGCCGAGTTCGCCGTCAACATTGGCGGCGTGACCGTCCTGGTGTTCGCCACAATGGTGTACTTCGTGCGGCAGCGGGACCATCTCCAGAAGCAATCCGACGACCTATTGCACAACATCCTTCCCGACGAGATCGCCGCGCGGCTCAAGCAGGAGAAGGCCATGATCGCCGACGACTATGAGGCCGCCTCTGTCCTGTTCGCAGATGTCGTCGATTTCACGCCAATGTCCGCAGGCATGTCCCCACCTCAGCTCGTGAGGCTGCTCAACACCGTGTTCTCGACCTTCGACAGCTTCGTTGCCGAGCTGGGGCTGGAGAAGATCAAAACCGTCGGCGACGAGTACATGGTCGCTTCGGGGGTGCCGCACCCGCGATCTGATCACGCGACTGCGATCGCTCGGCTCGCACTTCGAATCCGCGAACACGCCGAGAAACATACATTCGACGGCCACAAGATCAACCTCCGAATCGGCATCAGTTCGGGTCCCGTCGTCGCCGGGATTGTCGGAACCCATAAGTTCTCCTACGACCTGTGGGGTGATGTCGTCAACACGGCGAGCCGTATGGAGTCGGAAGGTGTCCCAGGATCGATCCAGATCACCTCAGCCACGTACGAGCTGATCAAGAAGGATTTCGTGTGCGAGCCACGGGGACCGATTCCGATCAAGGGCAAAGGAGAGATGAACACGTACTTCCTCCTCTCTCTCAACCCCAGCGGCGACGCCACGAGTATCGACCGGCACTTCGGGCAGGTCACCCGCCCATGACCGGCATTCGGCGCCAGCAAGAAGGACCGAATGGCAGAGATGGCACCCATCTGGCTGCCGTCACGAAAAGGAGACTGAACGCCGTCTTGGTCGCCGGGCTCGCATTGATGCTTGCAGGTTGCTCGACGAATCCGGAGATCACTGAGGTGTACCTCAGATCTGATGGCGTTGCCATCGAATTCGGAGTCAACACGTGCAACGCTGACCTGGACGCCGTGGTGGTCGAGTCGGACACGGCGGTTGAGGTCACGATCACCGCCGAGAACGACACCACCGATGACTGTGCCGACTCCATCGCCATCACTCTTGACCAACCCTTGGGTGACCGACAGCTGATCAACGGTTCAACTGGCGACGTACTCGATGTTCAACCGGGCGAGGATTGAGACTCCACAGCCGCTCGTCGACACACCACTCGGCGTGCTCCGGCGACGTGGGATCGCTGGTCACGAATGCAATGCGTGGGACCAGCGAACGCGAAGAAACCCTTGCACAGCAAGGGTTCCAGTGGCACGCCCGGAGGGACTCGAACCCCCAACCTCCTGATCCGTAGTCAGACGCTCTATCCAAATTGAGCTACGGGCGCATGGTGTGCACGTAAAGGTAGCGTTTCTTTCGACTAGACCTCATCGCTTTGGTGGAGCGCCCAGTACGCGCTGAGGCCGCGGAGACGGTCCGGATTCGTTACCGTCGACGGAACCCGACCCAAAGATCCTGCATCCATGACTACCTTCGCCGCCACCGCGTTCCTCACGCTCTTCGTGATCATCGACCCGATCGGGTTGTCGTCCCTGTTCCTGGCGATCACCGACGGCTACACGACGAAGCGTCGGAAGACCACAGCCCTTCGAGCGGTCCTGATTGCTCTGGTGATCCTGCTGGCGTTCCTGTTCGTCGGTGAACCGCTGTTGCGCTACATCGGCGTCACTATCGACGCCCTACGGATCGCCGGTGGTCTGCTGTTGTTCAAACTTGCCTTCGACATGGTGCTGGGAAGGCGAGAGCGTCAGACCGAGGAGGAAGAAGACGAAGCCCACACCCGCGACGACGTCGCGGTGTTCCCGCTGGCCATCCCACTGATCGCCGGTCCGGGTGCATTTGCAACCATCCTCGTTCTGGCGACACAGATCAACAATCAGCCTGAGTATCTCGCAATCCTCATCGGAGCTCTCCTCGTCGTGCTGCTCCTCGTGTACGTCGGGTTCCGCCTCGCAAGCCCAATCCATCGGATGCTCGGTGACACAGGGACAGCGGTCATCACGAGGGTGCTCGGCATCATCCTTGCGGCCCTCGCGGTACAGCTGGTGATTGACTCGGTGCTTGCAATCACCGGTCTCTGATGCGTCCGCACGCCGACGCCAATAGTGTGGGCACCGCGTCCAACCCTGAGGAGGAACAGTGAACTCGGAACTCAAGTCTCTCGGAGACGAGTACTGGGAATACCGGCTGAAGACGAACCCGACAGAGGCTCATTTCCTGGGGGATTTCCGCTACGTCGACCAGTTCGAGGATGTCTCCCGTGCAACCGAGGATGCGAAGATCTCGTTCTACCGATCGATCGCCCGCCGTGCGACCGCCGTATCACCCGACGGCCTCGATCCCGACGATCGGACGACCCGCGAGGCGTTGATCTTCTACGCGGACACGGCAGCCTCGATCCTCGAGACACGTCAGGAGGAGTTCGGTGTCGACCCGATTTTCGGGTTCCAGGCGTCGGCACACATGGTGTTCCCCCGGCTCACTCTCGAATCGCCCGAGCATGCCGAGGCGATGCTCGACAAGTACGTGGGATTCGCACGGATGACCGACGAGAAGATCGAGCGGCTACGCGAGGGCATTGCTGCCGGCCGGGTCAACGCCGAGTTCGCCGTCACGTCAACCATCGAACAGCTGGACGCGTGGCTCGACACCCCGATCGAAGACGACACGTTCCTCAAGGCCTCCCTGCCTTCGGACTGGTCCAACTCCGACAGGGTCGATTGGACCCGGCGAGCTGGGACCGTGGTCACCGATGTCGTCCGGCCCGCCCTCGCGAGGTATCGAGATCTCCTCGCCGAGGACGTGCTACCCGTCGTGCGACCCGATGACCAGGCCGGTTTGTGGGCGATTCCTGACGGGGATCTCGTGTACTCAAGGCTCATCGAGCAATACACGACCATGCCGATGCAACCCGGGGAGATCCACGAGATCGGTCTGGCACAGATCGCACGGCTCGAAACGGAGTACGCCGAGTACGGGCCAGCAGCGGTTGGCACCGACGACGTCAACGAGATCTACAACATCTTGCGCACCGATACATCGATCATGCACACCGACGGCGCCGACATCGTCGCCCAGTGTGCGGCTGCATTCGACAGGGCGAGGGCCGAGATGCCCAATTGGTTCGGTCGGTTCCCGAAATCCGATTGCGGTATCGAAGAGACCAAGCACGGTGCGACCGCGTACTACTTCCCTCCGGCCGAGGATGGTTCCCGCCCCGGCACCTTCTTCATGAACACCTCCGACCCTTCCTCTTGGGGCCATGCCGAGGTGGAGGGCACCGCATTCCACGAGGGCATCCCCGGCCACCACATGCAGATCGCCATCGCCCAGGAGATGGGCGATGCGCTTCCGACGTTCCGTCGCAACGAGTTCATCTCGGCGTACGGCGAGGGTTGGGGCCTCTACGCCGAGCGTCTCGCGCAGGAGATGGGGCTCTATTCGGGCCCGCTCGCTCTCGTCGGGATGCTCCATGGTGACTCGATGCGTGCGTGCAGACTGGTCGTCGATACTGGCATGCATGCCCTCGGGTGGAGCCGGCAGCAGGGCATCGACTACATGTTCAACAATTCGCCGATGTCGATGCAGCAGGTGGTCGCCGAGATCGATCGGTACCTGTCCTCACCCGGTCAAGCACTGTCGTACATGATGGGTCGGCTCGAGATCGATCGGATGCGCCGTGACGCCGAGGCTCTGCTCGGCGACCGGTTCGACATCAAAGGGTTCCACGACGTGATCCTCGGCTCAGGCTGCATCCCACTGACGACGCTCGATCGGATTGTCAACGAATGGGCCACCGGTCTGGCATAGAACCGCCTCACCGCGGTCGCATTGCGTTCTGTGGGCTGGGGTACCACGAAAACATGGTCGTACAACCCTGGGTACGCGACCAGAAAGGCACCCCGAAGGGTGCCTTTCATGTGAGCGGAGAGGGAGGGATTTGAACCCTCGAGGAGGTTCAACACCCCCTACTCGC
>CBDUOH010000122.1:0-4617 GCA_965368815.1 uncultured Acidimicrobiia bacterium | reverse complement strand
CAAGTGCGGTTGAAGTCGTAGATTGGCACCATGACACTTACCCAGACCATGATTCAGCAGCTGGCGGCGACGCGCACCATCGACCTCACGACCATCGGCAACAAGAGCGGTGAGCATCGAACGATCGAGATCTGGTGGTTCCACGTCGACGGCCGATTCGTGATCACAGGGACGCCGGGTCGTCGCCATTGGTTGGCGAACGTTCGCGCTGACAATTCGGTCCGTATCACGACGTCCTATGGCGAGTTCCTCGGCAACGCGATCGAGATCCACGACCGGGATGTCCGGCATGGCGTGTTCACGGATCCGTCCACGAGTTGGTACACCAGCCAAGCAGAACTCGATGCTCTCGTTGCGTCGGCACCGATGGTCGAGATCGTCAATATCAGGCGGTTGTGAACGTCAGCCCGGACTCGTCCGTGCCGATGCTCACCACAGTTCCATCGGTGATATCGCCCTCCAACACGCGTGATGCCAGTGGATCGGCAATGGCGGTCTGGATGAGACGCTTGAGCGGCCTGGCACCGTAGGACGGGTCGTATCCGTTGTCTGCCAGCCAGTCGATCGCATCGTCAGACAGTTTGAGATCGATACCTCGATCAGCTATCCGGCGGCGCAGGACCTCGAACTGGACCTCAACGATTTGCGCAAGGTCGTCCCGCGTCAGTCGATGGAACACGATCGAGTCGTCGATGCGGTTCAGGAACTCGGGGCGGAAGTGCTCCCGGACTGCTCCCATCACGCGGTCTGCGACGACCGGTTCAGGTAGCTCGGGATCGATGAACTCGGACCCGAGGTTGGACGTCATGACCAGCACGGCGTTGGTGAAGTCGACCGTTCGGCCCTGCCCGTCGGTCAACCGCCCGTCATCGAGAAGCTGGAGGAGCGTGTTGAACACGTCGGGATGGGCTTTCTCGACCTCGTCGAGCAGAATCACCGAGTACGGACGACGCCGTACTGCCTCGGTGAGTTGTCCACCTTCGTCGTACCCGACATATCCCGGAGGTGCGCCGATGAGACGGCTCACGGCATGCTTCTCCATGTACTCGGACATGTCGATTCGGACCATGGCGCGCTCATCATCGAACAGGAACTGGGCAAGGGCACGTGCGAGCTCGGTCTTGCCGACGCCTGTGGGTCCGAGGAACAGGAACGACCCAATGGGCCGATTCGGGTCCGAGAGGCCTGCGCGGGACCTGCGGATGGCGTTCGAGATCGCCTGTACGGCCTCGTCCTGCCCGATCACCCGTTGGTGGAGATGCTCTTCGAGGTGGACGAGCTTGTGCATCTCGCCCTCCATCAACTTCGACATCGGGATACCGGTCCACCGGCTCACAACTTCGGCGACATCCTCTTCATCAACCTCTTCCTTGAGCATCTTCGTTTCGCTCTGGAGGTCGGCAAGGCTCTCCTGACCCTCGACGAGTTGCTTCTGGAGCGATGGGAGTGTTGCGTAGCGCAGTTCAGCAGCCCGCTCGAGGTCGCCGCTGCGTTCTGCCCGATCGGCTTCCGTGCGCGTGTCGTCGATCTGCTGCTTGGTCGTGCGGATGGCTTCGATCGAATCCTTTTCGAGTTGCCAATGGGCAACGAGTCCGTCGAGATCCTCCCCGAGGTTGGCGAGCTCTTCCTCGATCACCGCCTTGCGGGCGAGGGAAGCCGCATCGTCCTCCTTGCTGAGTGCCTGGCGTTCGATCTCGAGCTGGCGCCTTCGCCGTTCGAGTGTGTCGATCTCGTCTGGCATCGAATCGATCTCGATCCTGAGTTTGGATGCCGCCTCATCGACGAGGTCGATCGCCTTGTCCGGAAGATGGCGCGATGTGACGTATCGGTCGGACAACACCGAGGCGGCGATGAGGGCCGCGTCGGTGATGCGCACGCCGTGGTGGACCTCGTACCGATCCTTGAGTCCGCGCAGGATGCCGATTGTGTCGTCGACCGACGGTGGTTCGACCAACACGGGTTGGAACCGCCGTTCGAGCGCCGCGTCCTTCTCGACGTACTTGCGGTACTCGTCGAGCGTCGTGGCACCGACCATGCGGAGCTCCCCGCGTGCGAGCATCGGTTTGAGCATGTTGGACGCATCCATGGAGCCTTCACTCGCCCCGGCTCCGACGATGGTGTGCATCTCATCGATGAATGTGATGACGCGACCTTCGGACTCCTTGATCTCATTGAGTACGGCTCGAAGGCGTTCCTCGAACTCACCGCGGTACTTGGCGCCAGCGATGAGCGATCCGATGTCGAGCGCGATGAGTCGTCGGTTCTTGAGGCTCTCGGGTACGTCACCGTCGACGATGCGTTGTGCAAGCCCTTCGGCGATGGCCGTTTTGCCCACACCGGGTTCGCCGATGAGTACCGGGTTGTTCTTCGTCCGTCGCGAGAGCACCTGTATCACGCGCCGGATCTCGTCGTCGCGTCCGATCACCGGATCCAGCTTGCCCTTCCGGGCATCCTCTGTGAGGTCGCGACCGTATTGGTCGAGTGGGGCGAAGGTGTCCTCAGGATTCTGCGAGGTGATGCGTTGGCTCCCTCGCACCTCTGTCAGTACGCCGAGGATGGCATCCTTCGTCAGTCCCGTTGATCGGAGGAGGTCGCCGACACCGGTGCTCGACGACGCGAGCGCAACCAAGATGTGTTCGACCGACGTGTAGGCATCAGACATCGATCGGCGCTCGTTGTCGGCCGTGTCGAGGACGCCGATCGCATCGCGACCGAAAGTCGGCTCAGCGCCTCCGACCATCGATGGCATTCCCGACAGGGTGGCATCCAAGGGTCCACGGATGTCGGCGACCTGAGTGCCGACCTTTGCGAGGATCGGGTACACGATGCCGTCTGTCTGGGTGAGGAGCCCAGCGAGGAGGTGCTCAGGGGACACCGTGGCATGGTTGTTCTGGAGTGCGAGGTCCCGAGCTGCCATGATGGCTTGCTGTGAGCGTTGGGTGAATGTGTTGATATCCATAGTTCCTGATGTGATCAGTTGCGAACGGGTGTCATCAGTACAACAGTGCGAATGGACGGTTTATGCCAAGAAATCTGAGTCAACCTGACTCAAGTTCCTCCCCTGACGTGGAAGGTCTTGGTGTCGGATGGGTCGTGGCCCAAGGGGTGCTCTTCGTGTTCTTCGTGTTGGCGATGATCGCCGGCGAACGCCTCGAACCGTTCACCGGGCTCATCTACATCCAGTCCGCCGGTCTGCTCATCGCCCTGTTCGGGTCTGCCGTTTCGTTGTGGAGTGTGTTGCTCCACGGCGGCAATCTCTCCCCGTTCCCGAAGCCTGTCGAGGGCGCTGTGCTCATCGAGTCCGGTCCGTATCGCTTCGTTCGCCACCCCATGTATTCGGGCATCATCGCCTTCGTGTTCGGTGCGGCGGTCGCCTATGCGACAGTCGCCGCTGTCCTCGCAGCGCCAGCATTCCTCGTGTTCTTCGTTGCCAAGAGCGGTCATGAGGAGACTCTGCTCGCCAAGGCCGTGCCCGGGTACAAGTCCTACCGATCGGCGGTCCGATGGCGACTGATCCCTTGGGTCGTCTGAAGGCCGGGAATGTCCGGGGATGGCTGCTCGTTGCAGTGGTGTAGACCCAAGGGAGGATGTGCTTCATGGCCAGGGCAGTTTGGAACGGCGCGGTGCTCGCCGAGAGTGATGAGACAGTCATCGTCGAAGGGAACCACTACTTCCCACGCGATGCGATCGACGAGGACTATTTCGCCACGTCGAATGCCAGCTCGGTGTGCCCATGGAAGGGGACAGCGGCCTACTTCGACGTCGTAGTCGACGGCAAGACGAACAAGGGTGCAGCTTGGTACTACCCGGATCCGAAGCCTGCGGCTGGTGACATCAAGGACCACGTCGCCTTCTGGAAGGGCGTGACCGTCGAGTCATGAGCTGACACCGTCGGGCGTGCCACTTGTGGCATTCTCGTCGGTCCCGGCCAGTCGCCACACGGTAAGCTTCGCCTCATGATCCCCATCACGATGGTCGAAACCGACCGCGACGACTTCGAAGGCACGGTTGTGGAACTGTGGCGCGCCGATTCGTTCGTCGGCATGGTCTTCTTCGACGGCACCGCACCGATCGTCCAGATCTATCCGGACAGTGATGACGACGTGCACGACCTCGACATCCGTGAGCTCCAGGTGTTGCTCGACACCGCTGTGCGGATCGTCGACCCCGCCGCCCTTGACGAGGATCTGTCCGATCTTCGCGAGGCGGCACGAACGGCAGGTTGGGAGGGGGAGCATCCGGCAACCGCGGAACTCTTGTCCGAGTTCGATGACCGGGCCGTCCACCGCACTGAGGACGGAGAAGGATTCTTCGACCGGGCCGTCGCCGATGCGTTCATCGCCCGATGTGAGGAGCTGGATCTGGCGGTCGTCGAAATGGAAGGGTTCGATCTTGTCGACGGCGAGCTCGGTCCCGACACAGGGCTTGAACTCGCTGTCACCCCCCAATCGATGATGACCTGGTCCGAGTTCCGGACGTTCGCCAACGCCACCGCTGCAGGCAAACTGGCCGAGTGGCCGACGCACGATTCCCTCGTCGTCGCGTTCGTGTTCCAGCAACCGGACGCCGAGATCATCGTCGCCTAGACGGCTACGCCAGAACCACGACCGCAAGACC
>CBDUOH010000121.1:0-4727 GCA_965368815.1 uncultured Acidimicrobiia bacterium | reverse complement strand
ACCTGGCTCCCCGTCAGCGGCAACCGATGATTCGCTCTGCCGGATCCGGCGACACTTCGGCTCCATCGACGTGATCGGGAGCTTGCGGACATGAAGATCATCGTTGCGCACAACTTCTACCGGAACTGGGGCGGGGAGGATCAGGTCTTCCACGATGAGGTCGACATGCTGGTCGCCCACGGACACGACGTGGAGACCTTCACACGCCACAACGACGACTTCTCGGGTCTCGAGACCATCAAAGTTGCTGCTGGAACCGTGTGGAACCGGCCAGCCGCCAAAGCGCTCGAGGAGCTCGTCCATGACGAGCAGGCTGACATCGTTCACTTCCACAACTGGCTCCCGCAGATCTCACAGGCTGCCTTCTACGGCGCCCGCCGCGGCGGAGCAGCAGTTGTCCAGACCGTCCACAACTACCGATCGACCTGTGCCAACGGCGTTCTCTTCAGAGATGGCGATGTCTGTGAGAAGTGCCTGGGCAAGGCGGTCGGGTGGTCGGCCATCCGCCACGCGTGTTATCGGGACAGCCGGATCGCCACGGTGCCAGTGGTGACCGCGCTCGCAACCCACCGCGCCCTCAAGACGGCGGAGCGATCGCTTGACGCACTGATCGTCCTCTCGGCATTTGCGAGGGACAAGCTGGCCGAGGGCGGGCTCCCGAAGCACAAGATGCACATCAAGCCCAACTTCTTCTCGCCCGACCCGGGCGAACGGTTCCACGACGGCGACTACGTGGTGTTCATCGGTCGCCTCATCGACAACAAGGGTTTGGCGACGTTGATCGAGGCCTGGGATCTGATGGACAATCCTCCTCTGCTCAAGATCGCCGGGAGTGGACCCATGCAGCCGGAAGTCGAAGCCGCGGCGGCGAAGAACCAGCAGATCGAGTACCTCGGTCTGGTCGACCCATCGGAGATCCCCGACCTCCTCGGAAAGGCCCGCAGCAGCATCGTGCCCTCCCTCAACTACGAGGGGTTCCCGAAATCCATCGTTGAGTCATTCGCAGTCGGGACACCGGTGATCGCGTCGGAGATCGGGTCGCTGACGGAGATCATCGAACCCGGATCCACGGGTCTCCGCTTTCCCCCTGGCGACGCAGCAGCGCTCGCTTCTGCCGTTGGGGAACTTCCCTCGGGGGAAGCCCTCAACGTGATGCGTGCGGCGTGCCGGTCGACATATGTCGAGCGCTACAGCCGGGATCGCAACTACCAGCTCCTGATGGAGATCTACGAGGCTGCCATCGCAGCACGTCGCGTCGGATGATGGTCGTCGGCGAGTAGCACGCAGGAAATCGCGGCACACGGGTCAAGGCCCACCCATCGCTGCCGATACAGATTGCACGACCCCGAGCAATGGTCGTCGAGCAATCAGCGGAGCCGTGATGTTTCTTCAGTTCGAGTACAGCCGTTTCGGCGAGACAGTCGTACCGCCGGAGTGGTCTGACTTCGTGAACAAGCACGGCGAGACCCTGATTGTCAGCGGCGACCCGACTGCCCTTCGTGACATCTATGTGTGGCGGGGCCGGTCACGAGTCATCGTGACCACCAAACTCGTTGAACTCCTGGATTCGCTTCACAGGTTGGGCATTGATGTCGAGGTCTCCGAGTTTGGTGTGTCCGCGCTGCTTCACAACGGATTGATCCCGGTTCCGCGTACGGCGTACCGGAGCCTGTCAGTCCTGTCGATGGGAGACAGCGTCGTGGTACGACCGGCTGAAGGAGCATTGACATATGAATTCGGTTTCGATTATCCGTGGCTCCCGGATCGGTCGACGAACGACGGAGAGGCCGACAGCGAGACTCTTCTGAAACTGCTCACCGCATCAACCGAACGCCAGTTGGCCCCCACCAACGGCGATGCATTCCTCATGCTGAGTTCCGGCAAGGACTCACCGGCTGTCGCTCTTGCTCTCGCCGAAGGAGGGTTCACGGACGTTCGTTGCATCACATACAGCAGTGGTCCCCGAGACCCTGAACCGCCGATCGCTGCCGACATCTGTCGAAAACTTGGTCTTGAGCATGTCGTCGTCGAGATGACCAATGACCCAGGTCGAACAGCAGAAGTGATGCAACGGTTCTTCGCCCGAGCACCGGTGCCCGGGACCGATCTGTCCCAGATCCCGTACTGGTTCGCTGCGAACGAGGGCGGCTCCGGTGTCGGGGCGATCCTGGACGGAGGTGGCAATGACGCGTACATGGGATATCCCGTCGGTGGTCACGATGCCTTCAAGCAGCGCTACCGGATCAGAGGGAGGCAGGCTGCACGAGTTGTCGCACGCCTTGCGCGGGTCGATTCGAAGCTCAACTACCTCGCTCGAAGTCGTGTCGAGGCGACCTTCCCCGGTCGAACCATGCGCCACCACCACATCAAGCGGCTGTTCCCCGACGCAGTCGACATCGGCGACTGGTGGTATGACCAAAGCCGGAACTCACGGTCTCTCGACTTGTTCTCACTCTTCGCGGCGTACAACGAGCGCTACACGAACGCAGCGCAGACTCTTTCGAAGCAGCGACTCGCAGCAGCAGCACTCGGTATCGACGCGGTGCTCCCGTGGTGCGATCGTGCGTTGGCTGACTACTACTTCAACCTGCCCCAGCGGGAGCGGTATGACACACGGACGGGCAAGAACAAACTGCTCCTGAGGAACATGCTGGAGCGATATCTCGGATACGACGCCGATGCAGTCGGCAAACACTATTTCGAGTTCGATGGGGCAGCGTTCATCGTCCACAACATCGATTTCATCAGGTCTGAAATCGAGGACGCGGACCTGTGGAAACCCGAGGGATTGCGAATGGTGAGCAATTGGTTGGAAGCCCTTCCATCGAGGCCGATGCTCTACCACGCCTTGCTGACAGTGTTCATGGTGTCGGGGTGGTACAACCACAGCCGATTCCTTCATCAATCCACCCCGGGCAAGGTTGCGTAGGAGGCCGAATGACAAACACGAACCTGATTGCAGATCATCTGCGTACCTCTCACAAGGACATGACCGCATGCCCGATGTAGTCATCTCGTTCGTCGATGTCGACGCCAAACGCCGCGACGTCGGCGATGTGACGCTGTTCGCAATCGGGTTGAATGAGTCGGAGCTTGACGCCCTCACGCGGGAGCCTCCGACGAGTGACGCCGTGGAGCGCATTGTGCGGGCCAACAGGAACGCAACGGTGGTGGTCGTGACCCTGGCAGGCGATGACCCGGTCCTGGTCGAGGCGTGGCGCGGAATGTTGGCTGGAGCCGACCTGTACTACGCCACACCAGCGGACGGATCGCTCATCGTGTCGGATCACTTCCGCAACGCTGTGTGTCGCATTCCGATTGCTGACCGGGCGCCAGAGCCAGCAGCGCTCGTCGAGCACTACCTGTGCGGGTGGGTGTATGACACCCGAACGCTGTCACGTGGTGTCGACCGTTTGGGCATGGGCAACAGCTTTGCCTTCGTTGGGGGTACCGGTTCGATGTCTGTGAGGCAGTTCGACCGTATCGAGCCGATCGCAGAAATCGACGGCGTCAAGGGTGTCGTCGAGCGTGTCGCAGCGGCACTTGAGGAGTCCTTGCTCCCAATCAGCGGTGAGCCAGACGTCGCGGCAACCTTCTCAGGTGGAGTGGATTCAACGCTCCTCGCGACGTTTCTTGAGGAGAGCACGCCATTGGTCGCCATGACTACCGACACTCCCGAATTCGCCGTCGAGACTGCTTACGCCAAGACGGCTGCCGGACTCATGGGGCGAACCGTCTGGGAGACCAGGGTTGCGGAGCAGGACTACCTCGATCTTCTGGTCGATCTCGTCGACACCAGTTCTGCCGTACCGCACCATTACGTGATGCCGATGCTGGCTCAGATTTACACGCGATCGGAATCGACCTTCATTCTCGGTGAGGGAGCAGACAGTGTTTTCGGCACCGATCGGGGACTCAGACGCATCGCGGGTGCGTTGTCGAATCGCTTCGGCCTCGCAGTGCTCGGCGCAGGACGTCACCTGCCGGGACGTATCGGGTTCCGATTCGGACAGGTTCTCGGGTATGCGTCGGATTTCGCAATCGAGTCCACTTCCACGTCCGGTGCCGCAGGCCGATCGCTGCTGTTTGGCGATCCCGCCCTTGTGACGTCCCTCGTGGGCGAAGAGGCAGTCGATCGAGTCATTTCGACGCACCTCGATGGGCTCCTTGAACGAGTGGAGCTTGAGGTGCCGTTCTCCGACCGTTTCAACAGTCACATGGAGATGATCCGCTGGCGCCACACCTTGGCCGACCTTGCGACGATCGACCGCCAGATCGCGTTGCCGCACCGCAAGCGGGTTGTGTTTCCGTATCTCGATGCCTCCGTCATCGATGAGCTCCGGAAGGTTCCCGCTACGCAACGCTATGTCAAAGGCCTCGCAGGCAAGTGGGTCCTCAAAGAGATGCTCGGTCAGCGCCTGCCCGATTATCCGGTGAACCAGCGAAAGAACGCGACCGGTCTGCCGTTCGAGCGGTTCTACCTCGAGGGTCCACTCCGGGACATCTGGAACCGATACGACGTACCCGAATTCTTCCCAGCCGATAGGCAATCGGCCATGGTGGACCGACCGTCGCCTGTGACGTGGTACGCGATAAGCCACGCAATCTGGTCGGACCGTGTCGAGCGCAACGCGGACCTCACGCCGCTGCCATCGGTCGTGGAGTATCTCGCTCCCATCGGTGTCGCGACCTGATGCGTCTGTCGAGGACACGCTGCCGCGATTCTC
>CBDUOH010000120.1:0-4729 GCA_965368815.1 uncultured Acidimicrobiia bacterium | reverse complement strand
AGCGTCGCAACGTTGGTTGGCGAACCCGTCGATTGGCTGATCGCCACGACTTCTTCGCGAAGCTTCTGGTACTTCTCCTGATGCTGTTCGACGTTGTAGTTGGTGTCCTCAATAACGAGTTCGACCATCCAGCCGTCGACGCCGCCAGCGGCATTGACCTTGTCCCAATACACCTTCTGCGCGTCAGTGATATCGATGACAAGTGGTGCGAACAGGCCGGTCAGGTCTGCAAGCAACCCAAGCTTGATCGTCTTCGTCTCAGGGTCGACACCGATGTCCGTTTTGATCTCGTCACCGCCGCCGCCACTGGTTGTGGTTGTGGTGTCGCCGCCGCCGGAGCCCGCCGTCGTGGTGGTTGTGTCGCCACCAGAGGCCTCCGTCGTGTCCGTGCTGTCGCTTGAACAGGCCGCTGCCAGCAATGCGAATGCAAAGACCAAGACGAGCCAGCTGAATCGCTTTCTCATTCCGGTTCTCCTCCGTTTGTTTCTTCTTGCTTGTCGACCTCCGGGACGATGCTTCCACCGTCTCCGGAGAGATCCTGTGTCAGTACGTGAATGGCCAGCCCTTCCAGTAGTTCCGTACGCGTAGCCAGATGCCGTACAAACCAAGTGGTTCAGCGATGAGGAACACGATGATCAGGACGCCGAAGAGCACAATGTTGAGCTGTGCAACGCTGAGACCCGGCCCTGCCGCATCGGGGTACGACACGATGCCGATCCAATCATCGGGGCTGGAGCGGACGAAGAGGGCTCCGAGCCACGACAGTGGCCCCCCGTCCTGAGCCTGGGTTGCGAGCAAGCCGGTCACGTTCTCAACGATACGCGGCGAAAGCACGACGAAGAAGGTCCCCATCAGTGTCCCAGCGAGCGTGCCAGCTCCTCCGATCAGGATGATTGCCACGAATTCGACCGACAGGAATATGTCCCAGGTCTCAGGGATGATCCTGCCGACCGTCGAGGCGAGGATGGCACCAGCAAGCCCTGCATAGAAAGACGAGATCGCGAACGCCTGGGTCTTCGCCTTTGCATCCGCCACGCCCATCACCTCGGCGGCGATGTCGCGGTCACGGATCGCTGCCCACGAACGGCCAACGCGTGTCCGCATGATGTTCTTGGCGATGAGTGCGAACGTGACAAGGATCACGAGCACGAAAAAGTACGTCTTGGCTCGTCCTGACATCTCTTCGATGTGCACCCAGGGCAACAGATTGATCGGGCTGAGGAACCACCACAGCGGCCCGTCGGAGGCGAACGAGACAATCGGATCCATGTTGCGCCACAGCGCGAGTTCAAGCTCGGGCCAAGGTCGCCCGGTTGTCGGCCCCCCGGCGATTGCACCGAGATTGCGCCAGAGGTACAACCCGATGAATACGAGCCCCAAGGTGACGAAGGCGAGATACAACCCACGGACGCGCACCGCCGTCGGAGCGATCAGCATCCCGACGATCATCGAGACGAAACCTGCTGCGGGCAGCCAGACCCAAATCGGCAGCCCGAGCCCCCAGACCGTGCTACCCGGCTCACCGCCGATGACAACCGCCGTGTACGCACCCACAGCCATGAAGAATGCATGGCCGAGTGACACTTGCCCGGCCACTCCGGTCAACAGGTTGAGTCCCAACGCAGCAATCGCAAAGATGAGGGTTCGGTTGACGAGGACCATCCAGGACCCATCGCCGATGAATCCGAAGAACGGAAGCGCCGAGAGCGGGGCAAGAATCGCTATGACACCGAGGAGGACGATCGCAACCTTCTTCGTCGTCGTCGGGAACAGGCCCATCTCGGACTCATACCGCGTGAAGAGATTTGGTCGACCCCTCATACCCGTCGGATCTCCTCGGTACCGAACAGCCCATAGGGCTTGACGATGAGGACCAGCATCATCGCAAGCCACGGCACGATCCCGGAGAAGCCGTTGCCGAGCCACGAAACACCACCGAGATATGTGCCGGCGAACGTTTCGGCAACGCCGACGATCAAGCCACCGACAATGGCACCGCTGATCGAGTCGAGACCGCCGATGATGACTGCTGGAAACGCCCGGAACGCAACGAGGGCGGTGAAGGGGCTGACCCCCGCTGCACCACGCGGAGCGACGGAAGAGAAGATTCCACCAAGCGCAGCGAGCGCGGCACCGATGGCCCATGCGATCGCGAACACCTTGCCGACCGAGATGCCCTGGGCCATGGCGGCCTCCTGATCGAACGCCGTGGCTCGGACCGCGACACCGGTCCGTGATCGGAAGAACAGTGCGAGCAGGATCACAACGACGATGGCAACGATGATCGTCGCGATCTGTGTGTGGGCCAGACGCAACGGACCAAGGTCGATGACGTTGATACCCCACGGATCGCCGAGACCCGCGCTTGTGTTGTCCATCAGGTCGTTCGTCGTCGTTCGGATCACCAGGTCGAGCCCGAGCGTGATCATGGCGACCGCGAACAGCGGCTCACCGATCATCGGTCGAATCGTGACGCGTTCGATCACCATGCCGATCAGAGCCGTGGCGAGCACGGCGATCAGAGCGGACAGCGACCACTGGATCCAATCAGGGGCGGTGGATATCCAACGCCCCGGAATGTTGATGGTGACGGCGAAGTACGACACCAGATACGCGCCGAGAGCGGCGATGGCACCGTGTGCGAAGTTGACCACCTGTGTCGCCTTGAAGATGATCACGAAGCCGAGCGCCAACAGCGCATAGATCGCTCCGAGCGCAATCCCAGACCCGAGGGCATTGATGAACTTGTCAACACCCCCGACCCCCACAACCTGAGCGATCAGTTCGATATGCATCACGCGTACATCGACTCCACGAGGTCTGCGAACATCTCTTCCATCGCACCGCGCTTGAGCTTCTGCGTGGCGGTCAGTTCGCCATCCTCGTGATCGAGCTCCTTGGGGATCATCCTGAACTTCTTGATCTGCTCGACCGATGCGAACTTCTTGTTCGATTCGTTCACGACGCCCTGGATGAGCTCGATGACCTCGGGCTTCTCGGCGAGGTCGCGATACGTCGTGTACGGGATCTGGCGACGCAGCGCCCAGTTACCGACGACGTCGTATTCGATGGCGATCAGTGCGGTCACGAATTTGCGCCGGTCCCCGATGACCATTGCTTCTTTGATGTACGGCGACGTCTTGAGGCTGTTCTCGATCTCTGACGGCGAGATGTTCTTGCCGCCCGAGGTGATGATGATGTGCTTGATCCGATCCACGATCTTGACATGCGTTCCATCGACCCAGACCCCCACATCGCCGGTGCGGAGCCAGCCGTCCTCGGTGAATGTGTCCCGTGTCGCCTCGGGTTTGCGCCAGTATCCGGCGAACACCGCATCGTGCTTCGTCTGGATCTCGCCCGTTTCCTCATCGATTCGGAAACCGATGCCCTCGTACGGTTCACCGACGGTCCCGAGCTTGACCCGACCGTCGAGGTTCGTCGTTGCGAGTGCCGTGTTCTCGGTCATGCCGTACAGCTCATACACCGGGATGCCGAGACCCATGAAGAATTGCAGCACCTCGGGTGCGATTGGCGCAGCGCCCGACGATGCGTAGCGGCAACGTCGCAGGCCGACTCGTTCTTTGAGTGAACGGAAGAACAGTGGATTGCCCGCTGCATAGGCAAGGCGGGCTGGGATGGTGAAATCGCCGCCGTTGGCGACCCGTTGCCTGCCGATGAAGTCCGCCAGTTTGAGCCCGAATCGGCTGACGAGGCGCTTTACCCAGGTCGCGTCCTGGAGACGGATGAGGATGCCGGCGTGGATGCGCTCCCAGATCCTCGGCACCGCGAAGAAGATCGTGGGCTGCACCTCACGCAGGTTGACCTGCACGGTCTCGATCGACTCCGCGAAGTTGAGGACAGGGCCGTTGTATGCCAGCGACCACGACGAGAACAATCGCTCGGCGACGTGGCACAGCGGAAGGTAGGTGAGCTTCTCGTCGGACGGATTCTCCGGGCGACCGCTCGGGAACCGTTTCGGATCGTTGAGGACATGTGCGACACCGGCCTCGACGTTGCGGTGCGTCAACATCGCTCCCTTGGGGGGTCCGGTGGTGCCGGAGGTATAGATGAGGGTCATGACGTCATCCGGTTGGGCTTCGAGCATCAATTCCTCGACCGCTCCGGGGTGCGATTCCCTGTGTTCCCGGCCGAGCTCCATGAACTCATCCCACGACATCAAGCGGGCATCGTCCATCGAACGGACACCTCGAGGTTCGGCGTAGACGATCTTCTCGACGGTTGGGTAGGCGTCAGGGCCTGCGTCGATGATCTTGTCGACCTGCTCCTGATCCTCGGCGAGGTGGACCTTGGATCCGGCGTCGTTGACCAGGTACTGCGTTTCGGCAATCGGGTTCGTGGGGTACAGGCCGGTGCTGATGCCGTTGATCGCGACGGTCGCGAAGTCGAAGATGAGCCACTCCGGCCGATCCTCGGAGTGGATGGACGTGACATCCCTCGGCTGCACGCCGAGCGCAAGCAGTGCGTGGGCGGCTGTCAACACGTCGTCCCAGAGTTCCGCGGACGTGCGTTCCTTCCAGATCCCGAAGTCCTTGTCCCGGAATGCCACCCGATCGGGCGTGCGTTGGGCCCAATCCCGAATTCTCCAGGCGACCGTCGGGAAGGCGTCGCTCAGGTCAGGGGTGCCGGTTTGCTCCAGCGTTGTCGTCACATTCGCCGTCCTTGCCTCCGTTGTTGGTCGAAGTTAATCGAAACTCACTTTCGATGCTGG
>CBDUOH010000119.1:0-4753 GCA_965368815.1 uncultured Acidimicrobiia bacterium | reverse complement strand
ATTCTGTGGGCTGGAGTACCACGAAAACAAGGTCGTACAACCCAGGGTACGCGGACGGTTCAGTCGGAAGGTGAACTGTGGCGTTGGCCGAGGTACAGTCCTGGGACGCTGCCCAGGGATGGCATGAGAAACAACAACTGAGATCTCGTTCTCCGAACCACGGTTCGTTCCTTCAATGGAGTTGTTGTATGCCATCACTACGTCTTTCACATCTTTCCTTTTCCTATTCGTCTGCCGTCCCAGTCATCACCGAAGCAACCATGGCGATCGGCCCGGGCTGGACCGGTCTCGTTGGACCCAACGGTGCGGGCAAGTCCACGCTGTTGTCGCTGCTCGCGGGCGGTCTCGAACCCGATTCCGGTGTAATCGCCATTGACCCACCTGGTGCGGTGGTCGTGCTGTGCCCTCAACGAGTGGACGAGTGCACCGAGGAGATCCTCTCCCTTGCCAGCAGTTGGGACCGCGATGCCCACCGAATGCGCGCGCGGTTGGAACTGGAACCGTCCGACCTGGACCGATGGCCCACGCTGTCACCGGGAGAGCGGAAAAGGTGGCAAATCGGCGCCGCCCTGTCGCGGAACCCCGATGTACTCCTTCTCGACGAACCGACGAACCACCTCGACTCACGGGGTCGCCAACTCCTCATCGAGGCACTCAAGTCATTCGGCGGATGCGGCATCATCGTTTCGCACGACCGGACGGTTCTGGCCGAGCTCACCACACGCACGATGCGGACTCATGCTGGGTCTGTCGAACTCTGGAACGGATCATACGACGAGGCCAAGGCCGGCTGGGAAGCCAGCTATGCCGAGAAGGTTGCGACGGCTGAGCGCCTGAAGTCCGAGCGAACGAAACTCCGGCGACGGCTCCACGAGCAGCGCCAGAAATCTGCTGAGCAAGACGCCAAGCGCATCAGGGAACGCAGGGCCGCCGGCAAGCACGACCTCGACACCCGGGGAACCGCGGCAAGCTACAAACATGAGCGCGGTCAGAAGACCGGAGCCCAAACGGTCGCAAGTATGACGAACAGCCTCGACCGCGTCAGCGCGGGAATCGACGACATCACACTGGTCAAAGAGCGGGGCGGCCCCATCGGGGTCGATTACGCACCGGCAAACAAGGAGTTCCTGGTCCGCTACAAGGGTGAGGTGACCGCGGGCGAGCGCCGGCTCTTCGGTGTGGACATCGCGGTTCGACGCCAGGATCGCATCAGGATCGCCGGTTCGAACGGCGCTGGGAAGACGACGCTTCTCAACACGCTCGCTTCCAATGTGTCGATTCCGAAAGGGCGCATCCTCCGACTTGATCAGGAGACAAACATTGCGGACGGACGTCGGTGGCTCGACACAGTCAGAAGCATGCCACCCGACGAACGAGGTCATGTGATGGCATTGGTGGCGACGCTCGGTGCAGATCCGGGCGCGATTCTCGAATCGGATCAACCTTCACCCGGGGAGGTCCGGAAGATCGCCTTGGCGCTCGGGCTTGGTGGATCCAAATGGCTCCTCATGCTCGACGAGCCGACCAATCATCTCGACCTGCCTTCGGTCGAACGCCTCGAACAAGCCCTCGTCACCTATGAGGGGGCGATCGTCCTCATCACCCACGACGACCAGCTCGCCGACAGGGTCACCACCACCACGTGGCACCTCGCCGCATCCGGACTGACCATCGAACGGTGAATGCCCTGCGCGTACCCTGGGTTGTACGACCACGAAAACACGGTGCTCAGGCCCAAAGAACCAACCCATCGCTCATTCTGTGGGCTGGAGTACCACGAAAACAAGGTCGTACAACCCAGGGTACGCGGAAAGCAGTGGAGCGTTTCGCGGTCAGATGCGGGCGCGGAGCCAGGCGATGTCTGCGGCTTGGCCGTTGTCGTCGTCGGGGGTTTCGACGATCGCGGTGACACCCGCCTCCCGGATGATGTGCGGGACAAGGTGCTCCGGGATCTGACCCTTGCCGAAGTTGGCGTGGCGATCGCGGTTCGAACCGGCCTCGTCACGGGAATCGTTCGCGTGGACCAGCGCGACACCGTCCGTCATGCCCGCTATCAGCGACACGGCATTCTCCATGTCCTGACCCGCCGCCCACGTGTGGCAGGTGTCGAGGCATACACCAACGTTGAGATCGCCGATCGCTTCCCACAGCGGCCCATAGTTCTCAAGATCCTGCATCACCGAGTTCCCCCGACCAGCGGTGTTCTCAACCAGGATGGGCACCGTGACATCGAATGATTCGAGCGCCTTGCGCCACCGCTCGAAACCGACAGCCACATCCTCATCCTCACCCACGGACCCGCCGTGGACAATGACACCGAGGGCGCCGATGGCCTCGGCAGCCTTGACCGTTTGGGCAAGTGTCTTGCGCGATGGGATGCGCACGCGGTTGTTCGGCGACGCCAGGTTCATGAGGTACGGGGAGTGGACATAGATGTCCACCGACGATGCTTTCAATTCCTCGGCGTCGTCACGAGGAGCGGGCGCCTTCCACGATTGCGGGTTCCCGAGGAAGATCTGGACGGCGTCCGCGTTGCGCTCGGCAGCGGCAACCAACGGTTGTTTCGGGCTGACGTGTGCCCCGATTTTCATTCTTCCTCCGTGGGATCGCCGTCCGACTCCGCACCCGGGATGTCGACACTCGTCTCCCACATCATCGTCGGTTCGCTACGGACCGATTCGAGACGGGGACGCATCGCATGATCACGGGCACCCTGTGCGGCGAGTGCGATCTCGGTGACGTGTCGGCTCCAATCGTGGGCATCGATGTGCAGTTCTGCCCCGACCCACTCGGCGCCAGCGATTTCGCGTGGCACCACCGACGGGTCATTCACCTCGACGATGAGCTGCTCCCTCGCAGTCCCGTCGTACGGATCCTCGTAGACGCCACTCGATACCGATGCGATCTGGGACCACGGGATCAGAACGTCGGGCTGCTGCGCACCGATCTGAGCGAACAGACCGTCGTCGCGCACGTCGACGACCGGCTTCCTACGCAACAACTCCACGATGGAGGAGCCGAGCAGCAGAACACCCATGCCGATCATGCCAGCGCCCCAGATGAGGTCGCCCCGTTGCTGAGCCCTCCCCCGCGTCGAAAGCGCGTCGGGTGCCCCTTCGGGCGGTGTGGATATCCAGTGGACGAACATCACATCCATCGCTGCCAACAGCAGGAGGATTCCAACGAGGCCGATCACGAAGAGCCTCAGCGGCGCCCGGAATGCATGCATCTCAGTCCTCAACTCCCAGATCAGCCGGGGTGACGATCGCACGATACGGGATTCCGAGTTCTTCGACCCGTGCGCGGGCTGTGCCGCCGGACCGATCCACCAAAGCGATCGCACTGACAACCGTCACACCGGCACCAACCAAGGCCTCGATCGCCTCGCACAACGCGGCGCCCGTCGTGGTCGTGTCCTCGAGGACGACGACCCGAGAGCCGGCACCGACCGGTCCAACCAATCTCCCGCCGGTTCCGTGGTCCTTTGCCTCTTTGCGGATCGAAAACGCCTCCAAGTGGCGTCCGTTCGATGCCGCCGAGATGGCTGTGGCGACGGCTATCGGATCGGCGCCGAGCGTCATCCCGCCGACACAATCGACGTCGTCGGGGACGTGTTCGAGCACCGCTGCTCCGACCGCCAGGGCGCCAGCACCGGAAAACGTGGTCTGTCTGGCATCGATGTACCACGACGACTCCTTGCCCGAGCGCAGTGTGAATGGGCCGTCCGTGCGCACCGCGTGGGTGGTGAGATGACGAATAAGGGCGGTTTTGGCGGCAGAAAAAGAATCCAAAGAAATCCCTCAAGTCGTCGTGAAGTCCAGTCGATACAGTAGTCAGACAGGATGCCTTCCTAACCTCCCGTCTAAGCCCGAACCGGGGCCGCCGAAAGGCGGCCCTGCGTTCTTTCCGGGTCATTTTCCGGGCCTTATCGCCTCGCGTGGCGCCACCGATCGAGCATCTCCGCCGCAGCACCAGCCACCCGTACCGCCGTGCGACGCGTGGGACCACTGTCCAGCGCACTCGGTAATCTGACCGGATGGACATCGTATTCATCAGACATGGACAGCCGAAGTGGGCTGTCAACGGACTGTCCCAGATCGACCCGTATCTCACCGATCTCGGACACGAACAGGCCGATTTGGCCGCCAAGCGGATCGCGTCGGACCCACGTGGGGCGACCGAACTCGTCGTCTCTCCCGCTGTGCGGTCGCAACAGACAGCCGAACCGATTGCACGCGCAACCGGCCTGGAGATCTCGACGGTCGACGACCTTGTCGAGGTGGGCATGCCGGATTGGTCAGGGGTTTCGGAAGAAGCTGTGATCAAGATCTTCAAGACGACACGACACCGGAGCCCCGAGGAATGGTGGGACGGCCTCGAAGGCGGCGAGTCGTTCAGGGAGTTCCACAACCGGGTGACCACAACACTCGATCAGCTCCTCGCAGAACGCGGCATCGTGCGGGATCCATCGGACCCGAACCTGTGGCACTGCGACAACGAGGACGCCCGCATCGTCATTGTTGCCCACGGTGGCACCAATTCGGTTGCCCTCACGCACCTGCTCGGTGTGCCGCCGTCACCTTGGGAGTGGGAGAAGTTCGTGTTGTTCCACGCATCGTTTGCACGAGTCAAGGTGCTGCCACTCGCGGGGAACCACGTCATGAGCCTGCGAACCTTCAACGATCAGGACCACATCCCCCTCGACAAACGCAGCCGCTAGAACAACAGTCAACCCCAACGGTCAACCCGTCAC
>CBDUOH010000118.1:0-4758 GCA_965368815.1 uncultured Acidimicrobiia bacterium | reverse complement strand
CTCCGGCGAAGAAGCGGGCATCGTCGAAGAAGTGATGGCTGTCATGCCGCCGCACAGCCCCAGTCGCCTTGCCGAGGTGGTGCATGTCTGAGACTGCCAGATACACCCTCGCACAGATCAGCTCCACGGTGGGTCTGACCCCGAGCCAGATTCGCGGATTTGTCACAGCCGGCGTGTTTACTCCGGAGCGTGGACATCACGGCAGATACCTATTCAGTTTCGATGACGTTGTTCTCCTTCGAACGGCCGCATCGCTCATCGCCTCGGGCGTACCGACGGCCCGTGTGCGCAGCGCCATCCGCGATGCCCGCAGCGACCTACCGGAGGGTGTCGACATGAGCCAGGTGATTCTCACAACTGCTGGCGACGACGTCGTCGTGCGCCATGGCGATGCGCTGTGGGACCCGACGTCGGGTCAGGCGGTGTTCGATCTGGATGCAACAGGGCTCGCGGACTCCGTGGCCTCGTTGGACGAGGCAAGGCGGGCGCGTCGATTCGCCGATGACGCAACCGCCGACGAGTGGTTCCTCTACGGTGACTCGATCGAAGCCGAGGACATCACCGCCGCAGAGACCGCCTACCGCACGGCGATCGATCTCGATGCCTCGCACGCAGAGGCGCATCTGAACCTCGGCCGTCTCCTTCATACGAGCGGCGAGGCAGAAGAAGCGCTGGATCACTACCGACATGCCATCGAGCTGTATCCGTCGGATGCAACCGCATGGTTCAACGCCGGGGTGGCGTACGAGGACATCGGTCGCTACAGCGAAGCGCAGGCGGCGTACGAGGAGGCACTGGCGATCGAGCCGGACTTCTCCGACGCCCACTTCAACCTGGCAGCGATCCACGAGCGCAGTGGGGGAGAGCTCGCGGCGCTCAGGCATCTCAAGGAATACCGGCGACTCACCGGCTGAACCCGGTCGCGCGAGCACCGACGGTTCCGGTCATCCTGTCGGGGTCGTCGATGTGTCCTTGCGGGTCCGCCACAGCACCAGGGCGACGCGGGAACCAACTGCAGCCACAGCCATGACCACCATCGCTGCGATCAGCAGGTTGGAATCGTTCGCGGGTGGTGGCGATTCGCCGTGTGCCTCGTAGATCTCGGCTGGGGCTTCCTGCCCGTCCCGGTCGTACAACGTCCAGGCACAGTCGTTGCCCGCGTCCCGCTGCCAGAACCAGCCCGTCGGCGCATCAATCCTGGCGTCGGCAGAGCATGCGATGGTGCCCTGGCCCGGCGCGATGAGAACCAGGATGGCTCCGACTCCTGCCACCGCAATCACCGCCATGACCGCCAACAGGGTCCTCTGGGTTGATCGCATCGGTGACCGTGTGCGTCGGGTCTATACGGTGCCGCTGATGAGCAGCATCGCGACAACGACCACGAGGTAGGCGGCGGTCCCGCCACCGACGACGACGGCACGGAGCCATCCGGGGATCGCGGACTTGCCGAAGACGAAGTACAGGATGACCCCGAGGATCGGGAGCAGAAGGATGGCCGCGAACCATCCGATGACCGCCGCTTTGCCCATGTCCTCATGTCTGCGGACCATGTCCCAGATCGCAAGCCCGATCCATGCGCCCACCAGGGCGAGCGGGAGGAAATAGCCCCACAGCGTGAACAGGAACGTCCACATCGTCGGTTCGGTTATCGGTACTCCTGACATGACGAGCTCCTTGCTGCGTATCTCGATACCCGCGGGAAGCTCCGGGGTGGTGATTGCATCGATGTTGGGTCTGACGAATACTGCAAAGGCCGGTTCCGGCGCGGCGCTTTCGGCACCCACCATCGTCGGTTGTGCCTCGGGCGCGGGCCAGGCCCGGTAGTCCGATCCGGAAGGGATCTCGGATGCTCCGTCGGCCTGGGCGCCGAGGAGGAAGAACAGCGTGCCGAGGTCGAATTGGAATGGCATGTTGATGCCGCTGCATGTGTGGTAGAGGCCGATGAGCGGGGGAACGGCAACACCTGCCATCAGGTTGTCGCCGAAGCAGTTGCCTTTGCTGAGCGGCCCGACGAGTCCGACGTCGGCAATGCCCGTGCCTGCGATTGTGTTGTTCCTGACGACATTGTCGGACGCCCACCAGAAGTTCTTGTCCGGCAGGACGTTCGTCACGATGCCGATGCGGTCGTGATTGAGGACGAGATTGTGTTCCACGAGATCGCCCTCACCACCGGCCAGGACGATCCCCTCGCCCCATGCGAGCCGCGCCAGGCCCTTTGTGGGGGCGTCTCCGTTGTTGTTGTTGACCACGAGGTTGCCCCCGATGTACACGTCGCGGTGTGGTGGGTAGAGCTCGGAGTCGAGCGAGTTCGGCGCCATGCCTCCCATGTTGTCCGCCCAGTACGAATTGATCAGATAGAGGTCGCCGCCGGCGTTGGTGCCCGAGTAGGCGAGGCCGTTCTCCACCGAGGTCGAATCGGTCACGACCGCATTGCACGGGAAGCATTGACCGATATAGATGCCACTGTCGCGATTGCCTGACGCAAACACGTTGTCGAAGAGGCCGTCGATCGAATCGAATGCGTAGATCCCGTAGTCACCGTTGTTGTGCGCAGTGATGAACGATCCGCGGTAGCCGGTGACGCCGGTCCAGTAGAAGCCGTTGACCTGGAAGTTGCGTGCCGTGATGTTCTCGATGGCCACGGCGTCGGCCACCACATGAAACCCGTTGCTGAGTTCGAACTCGCCATCGACGATGCTGGTGTTCCGGTCGGCACCCCGGATGATCAGCGACGGTGTCCTCACCGTCACACTCTCGTGATAGACCCCGGGTTCGATGAACACCATGTCGCCGGGCAGTGCCGCATCGACCCCGTCCTGGATCGTCGGCTGATCGGTGGGTACCGTGATCGTGTTTCCTGACCAGGCTGGCACCGCGGGAGTGTCATCGGGGACCGGAAGCTCGTAGTCGGGGACGTCGCCGACCACCACGTACCCGGCCATACCTCCACCCTCGGCATCACCATGAAAGGTGCAGAAGTATGGGTAGACGCCCGGTTCGTCGAAGGTGCGTGTGTAGCGATCGCCACGTTCGAGCGAGATGTCCGACTGCCAGGTCCCGTCGGATGCGAAGACGTTGTGCGGATTGTCGCCGACCATGAGCCACTCGACCGAGCCGCCTTTGGCAATCTCGACGATCTCGTCATTGAACGCGTCGTCGTACCCGAACACCTGAGTGTCGCTTCCGCCGACAACCTGCGAACCACCGCCGCAGGACACGACGAGCACGGAAACGACAAGCGCTCCCAGGAACCACGATGCTGCCCGAATCGACGTCTTTGCCACAGCAGCACCATAGTCTGCGCACTCTGGCTGAACGGGCGTCGAGAGGCCGTTTTCGGGCGCTCGAACGCGGTCGGACGAGGGTGCCCCGCGTGCCCGGCGAAACAATTCCGAGAAATCTCATCGATCGGTGTGCAGTACGGCGCAGAAGCTGTTTATATCCCCATCCGCAGCACCGCAGGGTGGTGCGACATCGCCTCCAAGGAGAGGCGGAAGAACCGGTATTGCACTACGCCCAAGGGCTGGTTACAGTAACGGTTCCGGCCGAGTCCGGCCGCTGTCACATGCCTCTGCGCTGTGATAGACTATGAGGCCCACAGTGGACAACCTTGTGTTGTGCGCGGTGGATCCGGGCTCCTTGACAACTGAACAGTGCGTCAATCGAGCGTCGCAAGACGAACGATTGAGATTGACAGGCGCTTGCCGCCAGACGACCCGAGAGCAATCGAAGGCCGATCGAACGGTGAGCGTTATGTGTCCATCAGACCGACTCGGAACAAGCTTGCTTGGACCAAGAAGGAACGATGGACGTACAAGCCAACGGTCACACACATAAGACGACCCGTCGTCGTGTGACCGCGGTCATGCAACAAGAGGAGTCAACGCCTCGCATGACCACATCCTTTTGAGGGATGAAAAAACACTCCTGGTCTGTGGGTAACACAGACACAGGATCTGTTCTCTTCGAGAACTTCGATGGAGAGTTTGATCCTGGCTCAGGACGAACGTTGGCGGTGCGCTTAATGCATGCAAGTCGAGGGAGAAGCGATTGTTCCGTAAGGTTCAATCGTGGAAACCGGCGAACGGGTGAGTAACACGTGAGAAACCTGCCCCTTAGATCGGGATAGCCCGAGGAAACTCGGATTAATACCGAATACTCTCTTTGGACCACATGGTCCGTTGAGGAAACAGTCCGCTGCTAAGGGATGGTCTCGCGGCCTATCAGGTAGTTGGTGAGGTAACGGCTCACCAAGCCTAAGACGGGTAGCTGGTCTGAGAGGACGATCAGCCACACTGGAACTGAGACACGGTCCAGACTCCTACGGGAGGCAGCAGCAGGGAATATTGCACAATGGGCGAAAGCCTGATGCAGCGACGCCGCGTGCGGGATGAAGGCCTTCGGGTTGTAAACCGCTTTCAGGAGGGACGAAAATGACGGTACCTCCAGAAGAAGGCCCGGCCAACTACGTGCCAGCAGCCGCGGTAATACGTAGGGGCCAAACGTTGTCCGGATTTATTGGGCGTAAAGGGCTCGTAGGCGGTTCAACAAGTCGGTCGTGAAAGCCCGGGGCTCAACCCCGGGACGCCGGTCGAAACTGTTGTGACTAGGGTCCGGTAGAGGTGAGTGGAATTCTCGGTGTAGCGGTGGAATGCGCAGATATCGAGAGGAACACCATTAGCGAAGGCGGCTCACTGGGCCGATACTGACGCTGAGGAGCGAAAGCATGGGGAGCAAACAGGATTAGATACCCTGGTA
>CBDUOH010000117.1:0-4830 GCA_965368815.1 uncultured Acidimicrobiia bacterium | reverse complement strand
GAGGAAATGCAAGGTCCACGCAACCCCCATCCCACGTGTCTCGACCATCGAGCGGCGCACAGGTGGCGCCCGGGATACGCCGTTGCTTCGGCGATGAAGATCGACTGTCTTGTCCTTGCACGGGAGTTCATCGGCGAGATCCCCGAGTGATCGCAAGGCCCGTCGACGCAACCCACACGGCAACCAGCCAGGCCGGCACCGTCGTGACCACGACGACGCCCAAGAGCCCGACCGTCACCGCACACCACAGCCACGGGAGGAATCGGCCTCGACGCTTCTTATACGTATGTTCACCGTTCATTTCTGGTCCTTTCCTTCAATGGGCAGGGGCGCCGGCTCGACGCCCCTGCGCACGTTCGTGGTTTGAGATCAGCTCTCGTCGATGCGGGGACCGCGGTACGCCACATAGGCGGTGAGGATCGCCATCACGAAGGTCGCCCGCCCGAACACATATCGTTCGATGTTGCTCTCCGAGGCGAAGTTGCCCAGCGTGTTGAGCGTCATGTAGGCGGCAATCGCCCACGTGGATCCTGTGAGGAACCGCATACGTGACAGTCGACGGATCACCCCGGCGCGAGCGAGGACGATCGCGGCCATCCCGATGAGAATGACCGCAGCGAACGCACTTGCAACCCTCATGAAGGGTGGGAGTTCCGCCGAGAAGGCACTCCCCCAGACGTGCTCTCCCCAAGGCGCACCAAGGGCGAGAGCCGTCTGGAATCCGGCGAATGCGATGAACAGGCCAGCAGCCACGATCCCGAACGGCTTCACGAGCCGGTCGAGGGTCGATGTCTTCTTGACGGTGATGGTTGTCGACGTCATGTTTGGTTCTCCTCCGGTGGTGCGGAACGCCATCAAACGCTCATTGAGCGATCGCGCCCGTCTGTCGGAGCGTCGGCGTCGGAGGCACCCTTGACGAGTGCAACTCCGACGGCGACGAACCAGACGATGAGACCGAGACCGAACACCGCACCGACGTCTTCAAGCGGCGGGATGATCGTGACGAGGGCTGCAACACCCATGACGACACCCAGGTAGTTGGTCCAGCGGGCGAACAGCCGTTCGCGGAGGGCGACGATGCTGAGCCCGAGCACCCAGATCCCGCCGAGGACCTCGTTGCCCCCGCCCAGACCGTTGGCGACAGCATCGAGCGCCGACCAGACCGTGGCGGCCATGTCGGGATCCGTCCCCTGCAGGTCGGTGACCGTGGCGTATGCGATGTTGGTGATCATCCCCGTGCAGACGATGACGCCTGCCCAGATGAGGCCGAACACCGTCGAGACCCGTGCAAGTGTCGAACGTGCGTCGATGAGCCGATCCCGGATCGCGAGGACGAGCGGGACGAGCGCGATCCCGAACACAATGTGGATCGTGATGTTCCAGACGTAGACCGCGACCTGGTTGTCGACGATGAACTCCACGGCGTCGGATGCCGCGGTTGCGCCGACGAAGTCGCCGAGCATGGTGGCGAACATCGCCAGTCCGACGAAGAACGTCCCGGCGGCGATGAACGCTCCGATCCCGCCCATCTTCTGAATGGATTGCATGACAGTGCCTTTCGTTGTTGACCCCTCGAGTGAGGGCTGCTGTCAGCTTGCGTGAGAAGGCGGTCGATCACATCGGGCGCAAGGATGGGATCGCGTCGGCTCGGAGTCGATTGGCATCTCGTACTTTCGGGCGATGGTCTCCGTCCGAACCCCGAGATATGCTCACCCGGTGCTGATCAACGCAATCCGATCGTTCTGGGCCGAGGCAGCCGAACCGAATCCTCCCGCGCGTGACTGGAAGGACTGGCTCCTCGTGGCCGTGCTGCTCGCCCTTGCGGTCGTGGAAGGTGTCACCACGCCCGACATCGTCTGGGCACCGCTGTCGGTTGTCCTACAGCTCATCCCGATCGTCATGCTCCTGTTCCGCCGCAGCCACCCGCTGCTCTCCGTCGCTGTGGCGTGGGCCGTCATGGTTGGGCTCGACATCGCCGCCATCGCCGCCGGGCTGGATTCGCCAGGGCTCTACGCCATGATCGGGACCATCGTGTTCCCATATTCGCTGTTCCGATGGGGATCGGGGCGCGATGCGATCCTCGGTCTGGGGATCATGAACGTCGGCCACGTCCTGAACATGATCTACTACCCGTCCGGACCCGAGCTCACCTTGGCTTCGTTCGCCTTCCTGTTGCTGCCCTCCACCCTCGGTGCCGCGGTCCGTTTCCGCGGCCGGGCACGGGAGCGTGCGGTCGCCGAGGCGAAGCTGTCGGAACGCGAACAGCTCGCACGTGAACTCCACGACACCGTTGCACATCATGTGTCCGCCATCGCCATCCAGGCCCAGGCCGGATACACACTCGCACCTACAGACCCCGACGCCTCCGTGCGGGCGCTCGAGACCATCAAGGCAGAAGCGAGCGTCACGTTGGCCGAGATGCGCAGCATCGTCGCTCTGCTCCGCAAGGACGGCGACGAACACGGCCCACGCAAGACGCTGGACGACGTGGTCAAGCTCGCGGATACGGCACTCAGACCGCCAATAGACGTCACGCTGACGGGGGAACTCGACGATGTACCGCCCTCCATCCAGACAGCCGCATTCCGCATCGCCCAGGAGGCGACGACGAATGCCCGACGCCATGCCCGGCATGCGCATGCGATCACCGTTGCCGTCGAGGGAAGTGCGGGCCAGCTGACGGTCGAAGTCGCCGACGACGGCGATGCGTCGTACTTCGACGCCGAGTCAGCGTCGGGCTATGGGCTCGTCGGGATGCGCGAACGTGCCACCCTCCATGGTGGTTCGTTCACAGCCGGACCGAATCAGGGACGGGGATGGACCGTCCGGGCCGTCCTTCCCAAGGGAGGAAAGCAGACATGACGATTCGCGTGGTGGTCGCCGACGATCAGGACCTCGTGCGCACCGGCCTTTCGATGATCCTCAATGCCCATCCCGACATCGAGGTCGTCGGTGAGGCGGCCGACGGAGTCGAGGCGGTTGCGTTGGCACGTCGGCTCCGCCCCGATGTCTGTCTGCTCGACATCGGGATGCCGCGTATGGACGGCATCGAGGCGACACGACAGTTGGCTGGCGTCGGTGTCGAGAACCCGATCCCGGTCGTGATCATCACGACCTTCGACGTGGACGAGTATGTCTACAACGCGTTGAAAGCGGGGGCTCGTGGCTTCTTGCTCAAGGACGCTGACCAGGACCTGCTTGTGCAAGCGATCCACGCTGCGGCCAGCGGCGAGGCCCTCGTGGCACCCAACATCACTGCTCGCCTTCTCGAGACTTTCGCCAGGATCGAAGGCCCTTCCGCTCCACCGCAACCGGTCGACCCTCTCACGGAGCGCGAGGAGCAAGTTCTTGCCGAGGTTGCCAGAGGGCGCACCAACGCTGAGATCGCTGACGACCTGTTCATCAGCCATTCCACCGTCAAGACCCACGTAGCAAACCTGATGATGAAACTCGATGCCCGCAACCGCGTCGAACTCGCCATCTGGGCCTACGAAACAAACAGGGTCCACTAGGCGGACCGCCTCGGACGAGCGTCGATCAGCTCGGCGAGTCCTGATCCAGAACGGCTAGTACGCCGGCCAGCCACTCGATGGACGCTTCGGTGATCGGGTCGACGACGAGTTGGACGTGGTGGACCCCGAGATCCGCCAGCTTCACCAGATGCTCAGCGATGTTCTCCACATCACCACCGATCGGGAGCGAGGTCGGACGTCCAGGACTTCCTTGTGGTCTTCCGACACCACCGGGTGCCTGCACCATCACAGCGAGCGTCCGGTCAATCGTTCGAGGGTCGACACCTGCGTCCGTGCATGCCTGATCCACCCTGGTCAACATCTCGCCTGCCCCCTCGATGGTGTTCCCGTACCAGGCGTGCCATGCGTTCCACAGGTCCACATGCGGCAAGGTGGCGGCAAGGACTCGCGGACCCTGCGAGCCGATCATCAGCGGTATGCCTTCGGGACGAGCGGGGGGCACCAGCACGCAATCCGAGGCGGTGTAGTACATACCTTCGAAATCGATCTCGCCGTCCGTCAGAAGTGTTCTGATGATGGTGAAGGCTTCCTCGAAGCGACTGGCTCGGTGGTCGTACGGGAAGCCGAAGGCCTCATACTCGGCACGGTTCCATCCGGCACCAAGGCCAAGAATCAGACGACCGTTCGCGATCTCGTCGACCGTCGCTGCCTTCTTGGCGAGCATCGCGGGACTGTGGAAGGAGGTGGCTGCAACCAGAGGACCAAGCTGTATCCGATTGGTGACGGCTGCGATGGCGGCAAGCATCGACCACGCCTCCCATGGACCAGTCACCTCATCATCGGTGCGGTAGATCAGATGGTCACCGAGCCACAGCGAGTCGAGGCCTATTGCCTCGGCGGTGACAGCCATGTCGCGCATGCGCGGCCACGGAACGACATACTCGGCTTCGGGGAGTTGCACCCCTACCTTCAGTGGTCTGGTCATGTACGCCTCATTCCAGGATCCCAGGGTTCCACAGAATTCCGCTTTGCGGAATTCGTCGGGGGCGATGCACATGTTCGCAGCTCTCCGTGCTCAGTCCCAAATGCACAGGACTGCACAACAGAAAACCTGCTTCGCCGATTTTCGTTGATGCAGGGTCGACAGAATTCCGCTTTGCGGAATTCGTCTGGGGCGGAGGGAGTGGGATTCGACGCTCTCCGTGCTCAGTCCCAAATGCACAGGACTGCACAACAGAAAACCTGCTTCGCCGATTTTCGTTGATGCAGGGTCGACAGAATTCCGCTTTGCGGAATTCGTCTGGGGCGGAGGGAGTGGGATTCGAACCCACGGAAGCTTGCGCCTCGCTGGTTTTCA
>CBDUOH010000116.1:0-4840 GCA_965368815.1 uncultured Acidimicrobiia bacterium | reverse complement strand
CCACCGATGACACGTCGGTCGGTCAGAAGACCGAGGTCAAACAGGACCTCCGACGCAAGCTGCATTACAAGGTTGTGGAAGGGCTCGGACCGACGCTGTACAGCGCCCAGATGTCCGATGCCGAACTCAAACTCCGCGTCATGGAGATGCTCGAGTGGGCACTCGAACAGGAACAGTCGGTTCCACTCGCACGTGCGGACCGTTTGGCGCTGCTCCAGGAGATCGCAGACGATGTTCTCGGATACGGACCGATCGATCCGTATCTCGCTGATCCGGAAGTGACCGAGGTCATGGTGAACGGACCACACAGCGTGTGGGTCGAGCGCGGTGGCCGCCTGACCAAGACGGACACCCGGTTCGTCGATGCGAACCACCTCGAGCGGATCATCGAGAAGATCGTCGGCCAGGTCGGTCGACGGATCGACGAGTCGGTCCCCATGGTCGATGCTCGGCTTCCTGACGGTTCTCGTGTCAACGCCATCATCCATCCGCTCGCAATCGGTGGGCCATACGTCACCATTCGTAAGTTTGCCGTCGACCCATTCACCGTTGATGACCTCGTTGCCAACGGAACCATGAGTGAGCAGGTTGCCGGTCTTCTCAAGCGCTGCGTCGAGGGCAGGCTCAACGTGATCGTCTCAGGCTCGACGGGTTCGGGTAAGACGACCCTGCTCAACGTACTATCGAACTTCATCCCTGCCGATGAGCGAATCATCACCGTTGAGGATGCTGCCGAGGTCCAGCTCAACCAGACCCACGTGTTGACCCTTGAGACCAGGCCGGCCAACCTCGAAGGCGAGGGCATGGTGTCCATCCGCGATCTCGTGCGCAACACGCTGCGTATGCGCCCCGACAGAATCATCGTCGGTGAGGTACGTGGTGGCGAGGCGTTGGACATGCTTCAGGCGATGAACACCGGTCACGACGGCTCGCTCACAACGGTTCACTCGAACGCTCCTCGCGACACCCTTGCTCGAATCGAGACGATGGTGTTGATGGCCGGTATGGACCTACCGATTCGAGCCATCCGTGAGCAGGTCGCATCCGCCCTCGACCTCGTCGTCCATGTACACCGGCTCCGCGACGGCACACGTCGGGTGACGCATGTCACGGAGGTCGTCGGTATGGAGGGTGACATCATCACCCTGCAGGACCTGATGCTGTTCGACTACGGCATGGGATTCGACGACAACGGCAAGTACCGCGGGTACCTCAAGGCGACGGGGATTCGTCCTTCGTTCTCCGACCACCTTGAGAACCTTGGTATCCATCTGCCCGCCGAGCTGTTCCATCCGGAACCGATGGCCAAGAAATGAAACGAATTCTGACCGTATCCGCGACAGTGACGGGCTTCTGGCTTGTCGCGTCCCCGGCGTTCGCCCAGGAGTCCGAGGTCGCCGCGTCGACCTCGGGATCCACGTTGGTCCTGCTCGCAGCGATTGCGGGCGCCGTGGCGATGTTCCTGTTGATCATCATCCTGTTCGGCTCGAACAAGTCACGGACCGAGGCGTCGATCAATACGCGCCTTGCCACATACGGAGCGGACGCATCGGGTGCTTCTGGCATCTTCTCACGGTTCCGATTCCTGCGCCGTGCCGCCAAATCGGCGGAGAGTGCCGCAGCCAAGCGCGGTGCCACCAACATGATCGAAGGAGCGCTCGAGACTGCCGACCTGCCACTCAAGGCAGGTGAGGCAATCGTCGGCATGTTTGCGCTCTCGATTCTCGTCGGCATCATTGTGACGGCGCTGTCCCGTTCGTTCATCTGGGGAGCGATTGCAGCCGCGCTCGTGTTGATGATCGCCTTGGTGTTCATCAATCAGGTCGCTGCCCGCCACAGGAAGAAGTTCGAGTCACAGCTGCCCGATACGCTGAATCTGATTGCCACGTCGCTGCGAGCGGGCTATTCGCTCCTCCAGGCCGTCGAGGCGGTCGGTGAAGAGGCACCCGAACCCACGCGTCGTGAGTTCGGTCGGGCCATCGCGGAGATCCGCCTCGGAAAGAGCATCGACGACGCGATGAACGACATCGCGTTGCGCATGTCGTCGCAGGACTTCGAATGGACCGTCATGGCCATCAACATCCAGAAGGAGGTCGGTGGAAACCTTGCCGAGGTTCTCCAAACGACCGCTGAGACGATGGTGATGCGTAATCGACTTCGTCGGGAGATGAAGGCCCTCACCGCCGAAGGTCGCATCTCTGCGATCGTTCTGGCTGTGATGCCGATCGGCCTGTTCTCCTTCATCTGGGTGACCAACCCCAACTATGTCAAGCCGCTGACCGAGAGTTTCATGGGCATTGCCCTCCTTGTCGGTGGTGGGGTATTCATCGGAGTCGGCATCCTGTGGATGCAGAAGATCGTGCAGGTGGACGCATAATGGCTGTTGACAGTCTCCTCTTCGTCGTCGCCGCTGTGACGGTGACCATCGCTGCGCTCGTGGTGTACGTCGGCAACGGCATCGTTCGTTCCCAGCGTGACCGCTCGGGTGCCCGTCTCGCAAGCCTGAACTCGCGCCAGGAAACCCTCCAGGTTGACTTCTCGCAGCGAGCCATTGCACCGGTCGTGACCACGCTTGGGCGATTCGCATTGCGTTTCACCCCGGTTGGCTGGGTCGATCGGGCGCAGAAGAAGCTCATCTGGGCCGGTTGGAACGAGCGCATGGACGGCAACACATGGGCTGCCATCAGGATCGTCGGCATCGTGGTCGGCATCGTGGGCGCCTTCTTCGTGGTGCCGCTCGTGGACAGCGTGATGCTCAAGCTCGCCGTTGGTGGCCTTGTCGTCGTGATCGGTTTCTTCGGACCAGAAGCGATGCTGACCAGGGCCATCGATGATCGCCGCCAGAAGATGGAGCGACAGCTGCCTGACATCATCGACCTGTTGGTGATCTCGGTGGAAGCAGGACTCGGATTCGAGGCCGCAATGGGCCGTGTCGTCCAGACCGTGCCCGGTGAGCTCGCGGTGGAATTCCAGAGAACGCTTGCGGAAACCCGGGTCGGGGTATCGCGTCACGAGGCCCTCCGTAACATGGCTGAACGCACCGATGTCGATGATCTGAACTCGTTCATCCTCTCGTTGATCCAGGCAGACCAGTTCGGTGTGTCCATCGCGCGGATGCTACGGGTGCAGGCAGAGGAGATGCGGGTGCGCAGGCGTCAGCGGATCCAGGAGAAGGCGTTCGCGGCGCCGGTGAAGATGATCTTCCCGATGCTGTTCTGCATCTTCCCGTCCATCTTCATCGTGATTCTCGGCCCGGCTGCCATCAACATCTCCAACAACCTGCTGTAGCCGTGGCTCATCCAGGAGCCACCGAAGGGCGTGCCTCTCTCGTGTCGAGGGCCCGTGTCGTGCACGCGCTTCCGCTGATCCCACTGTTCATGGTCGGATTGCTGGTCTCTGGCACCATCAGGGACAACTCGTTCCTCTGGCACATCCGGGCTGGATCAGTTCAGGTCGGAATGGGCGAGGTCCTGTCGCGCGATGTCTTCTCGTTCACCGAACTCGGGACCGCGTGGCGTACCCAATCGTGGTTGGCCGAACTCGGGTATGCGCAGGCCGAGTCGTGGTTCGACTCGCTCGTGTGGGTGAATTGGATGGTGTTCGGGATTGCGGCGGCGACCTTCGTTCTGATCGCTCTGGCGGTGTACCGGAGCACCCAGTCGCCTGTTTCGACGGGTGTCATCCTCGTGATAGCCGTTTGGCTGCTCGGACCGTTCCTCCAGCCCCGGCCCGTCATCATCTCCTTCATGCTCCTTGCAGCCCTCGTCTTGGTGTTCCAGCACCGGGACTCGGTGGTGTGGCTGGTGCTGCCGATCATGTGGCTCTGGGCCGGTGTGCACGGATCCTGGATCATCGGCGGACTGTTGATTCTGCTCGAGTGGCTACGGACGATGGATCGCCGACTGTTCTGGATCGGTGTGGCATCGCTTGGCGCGTCGCTTGCCACGCCACACGGATTCGGCTCGTGGGTCATCGTGGCGGACTTCTTCGGTGCCCAGGAGGCACTGGCCCAGATGCAGGAATGGAAAGCGCCGGATTTCGGGTCCCTGCCACAGATGCCGTATCTGCTGGTGATCGCCGGCGTGATCATTGCGGGTATCCGTTCCAAGATCACGCTTCGCGACCTCGTTGTCGTTCTGCCATTCCTGTTCCTCGGCATGACATCGAGGAGAACCGTTGTCCCTGCCGCCATCGTGTTGATTCCGTGGGCGGCCCTGGCGTTTCCTCGGATTCGGGTACCACGATCCGGAGCGAAGCCACTGGTGGCCGTTGCGACAATCGTGCTGATGGGTCTCCTCGCTCTCGTGCCGATGACGCGTGGGACCGTCGGGGTGTTGTATGACGAGCGCTTCCCGAGCGATGCGGCGCTCGCGGCCCTCGATGGCACGAATCCGTTCTACGACGATGCCGTCGGCGGGTACCTCATCTACAAGCAGTTTCCCGACAGGCTCGTCTGGCTGGATGACAGAGCCGAGCTTCACGGTGCTGAACGGCTCGTCGCGTATGCCGATGCGGTGAATGGCGAGTACCGCGAGCTGTTCGATCGATACGGGTTCGACGCCGCCCTGACGAAGCCCGACTGGCCGCTGACCGATCGGCTCATCGCCGACGGGTGGACCACCGTTCACGAGTCCGACCACTTCCTCGTGCTCAAGCCGTAGCCATCAGTGGGTTGCGGTCGATTGGCGCACGACACCCACCCCGGGGAAGTGGCAGGTTTCGCGTCGACGGGTGACCCTGTGGTGCATGAGAAAAGGGACCCGGCGTGAACCGGGTCCCTCCTCGTGCAATGGTTTGTGACCTAGAGCGTGTCAGCGATTGACTTGAACTCGGTGCTGAC
>CBDUOH010000115.1:0-4863 GCA_965368815.1 uncultured Acidimicrobiia bacterium | reverse complement strand
TGAACCGCTCTACCGGGCGAGGTTCGAGACGATTTCGACCAACCGATCCATATTGGCGTCCAACAAGGAGATCTGATCGCCGGGGTACGGCAGGATCTCGACGGTGGTGTCGGGTTTGACCGAGGCATCGACCAACGAGACGACCCACGGACCGTACGGCGCAGGGAAAGCACTGCCCACCAGGTGCAGGGGCACAATCACGTCCCCGACGAACGCACTGGCATCGAGTCCCTGGTACTGAGCGAACGGGAAGATCGCGACGACTTCATCGAGTTGCTCGGGAGGGTCGGCGGCGACGATGATCGCGGCCGTAGCGGCATGACTGAACGAGGCGACGGACACCGATTCGACGCCGCGTGTCACGAGATCAGCGATGGCCGATGCAAGGTCGGGGCCGAGCAGCGCCGGATCAGCGGTTCCGCCGGAAAGGCCCTGGCCCCTGTTCTCATAGAGCAGGACCGTGGCGCCTTCGCGATGAGCGGCTGTCGCGAGCTCGACGATCTCGCTCGCATCGCTGCCGAAACCTTGACTGAGGATGACCGCATGGCTGCTACCTGACCACAAATACCCGCGGAGCACGGTGCCGTCGTCAGCCACGATGGCCACCGAGGTGGCACCGGTCGCCTCGAACATCGCCGCCGATGCGGTATCTGGGTTCGCGCGCGGCGAAGCGTTCACGGAGAGAAGGATCATGGTGATCACGATCGGCACGACGATGGTCACGAGCGCAACCCCAGCAGCGATTCTCGGTCCTCCCCATCGCGACCGGGAGGGGCCCGATCCCAGGTCAGGCATCGGCGGGGGTAGAGGAGCCGAGGATGCAAGTTCGACGGCTACTGCTCGCAAGGTGCGGTCGGTGTCACTCATCGAGGAGACCCCGCAGTCTGCTACGTGCCCTTGCAAGATGCCGTTTGACCGAACCGGAGCTGATTCCGAGCCGGTCGGCGACCTCGTCGGGTGTCAGCCCCTCCCAGTAGGTCAGGAATACGGATGCTTTCTGCCTGGTACTCAGTCGGCCAACCGCGTCGAGGACCTCCGGCCTGATCTCAGGGATGTAATCATCGGTGGTTGTGACCGTCCGAAGCTCCCGTGCGCGCCGCCGCATCGTTGATCGGTGGTGCATCCGTGATTCGTTGAGCACGGATTGGTAGAGGTACGCCTTTGGGTTGCGGACCGATGCCCATGACCGATGGGTCATCGCGCGCAGAACCGCCTCAGAAACCACGTCGGCCGCGTCGGAAGGGCCCACGAGTCCGGTCGCGAACCGGACCAAGGCGTCCGAGTGCTTGGCGTAGATGTCCGCATCTGCTGCGTTGTGCACACCCATGGGATGCCGCGACCTCCCCGTTCGGGTGACAAGGTAGTTGGACCGGGTATGCGATAGCCGCCGAAATTGCTGAGAAGGTTGTCACCCCGACGTGAGGTTCGCGGCATCCCACCCACGTATGGCGCGTCGCAGATCGATCACCGCAGCAGTCGTGGGACTTGTTCTCGCGACGTCCGCGTGTTCGACGGCGGTATCGCCTCAAGAAGGATCATCGACGACACCGCCCGAGGAACTGACCACGACGAGCCTTCGGGCAGATCCGGGCGGTGCGTCGGTTGATCCGAGCACGTCGGTGCCGTCGAGCACCACGACAACGGCTCCGTCCGGACCGTTCAATCCTGTGGACAGGGACTTCTTCAGGGCAGGATCACAGGATTGGAACAACGCCTTCATCGTCCCCGGCCCAGTTGTCGAGTCCGACGGCGTGTTCCACATGTTCTACACCGGGCACAGGACCGAGGGAGCCGGCGTCGATCGGGGCACTGTCGGGTACATCACGAGCCCCGACGGCACCGACTGGGCGTTTGGATCTGAGGAGCCCCTGTTCAATGGGGCTGGCGTAGCGTGGACGGGTCAGGCGCTCTATGCCTCGAGCGCGCACATCCTGGACGACGGAACCTGGGTGCTCTGGCTGACCGCGGACGCTCGACCGTTCTCGTCGAGGGGTCTCGCAATCGGCCGCGCCACCGCCCCGGCACCGGACGGGCCATGGACCCTCGATGACGAACCTGCCGTGGTTCCTGTGGAAGGGACCTGGTACGAGGGCGGAGTCGCCCACCCTTCCGTGGTTCGTGAAGATGGGGAGTGGCGCATGTACTTCGACGGATTCACCACCGATCTCGATGCCGATCGAGATCGCGCGATCGGCGTAGCCAGATCGGCGGATGGTCTGACGTGGCTCGTGGACGACTCGCCCGTGTTGCGGGCGTCGGACGATGGTTGGGACAGTGCGCGTGTGATGGCTCCCTCGGTGGTGGCGGTGCCCGAAGGGTATGTGATGACCTACATGTCCACGTGGCGTCGTGAGGGCAAGGGCTATCTGGCCGATTTCGGATTTGCCACAAGCAGTGACGGTGTCGTGTGGGAACGAGCCGCGCAGAACCCGCTGTTGGGGAACACCGGAACCATCGGATACATCACATCGGGATTCGGGTCGCGCATCGGGAACGAACTGTTCCTGTATTTCGACGCGGCAGCGTCGATCACCTCACCGGCAAGCAGCATCACCGCTCTGCGAGCGAGGCTCTCGGACCTGTGAAGGAGTGATCCTCGGGATTCTCAGCCCGAGATCACACCCGAATCCAATTGACGCCATCGCCCGAACATGTCCGGGTTGTGGGACACGGAATCCCAGATCGGCTTGCTGATCGCATCGATGGCCTCGCGATCGGCGTCGGATACGTCCCAGCCCATGCCGCCGACGTTCTCGGCCACCTCGGCTTCGGTTCGCATCCCGAGCAACGCTGACGTGAGTCCGGGCCGTCGTGTCAGCCAGTTGATGGCCAGCTGGGTGACCGACTTGTCGTACCGTTCGGCGATCGTGCGCAGCTCCGCGACAGCGTCGATGCAGTTCTCGAATGTTCCCGGCTGGAACAGCACGGTTGTGTGCCGCTCATCCCCTTCGGCGAGGACGAGCGTTCGGTCGATGTGGCCGGTCAGCAGACCCTGTGCGAGGCCGCTGTAGCCGACCGTCCCGATTCCGTTCTTGCTGCAATAGTCGAAGAGGCCATCCTCTGCGGAGCGCCAGAACATGTTGAACGGCGGCTGAACCACGTCGATCATTCCGAACTGTCCGGCGATCTCCAAGTCCTTGACCGAGAAGTTGGATGCCCCGATTGCCCCGATCCGCCCGGCTTCCTTGAGGGACGTGAGCGTCTCGAGTGTCCCGCCGATCGGGATCGCGGGGTTCGGCCAGTGGATGAAGTAGATGTCCACGTAGTCGGTCTGCATGCGTTCGCATGATTCCTTGAGCGCGGTCTCGATCTGCTCGTGGGTGAGGTGTTGTTGCGACACCTTCGTGGCGATCACGGCTTCGCTCCTACGGCTGATGAGCGCACGCCCGACGATCTCCTCAGCGTGACCGGCGCCGTATCCCTCCGCAGTGTCGATGAGGTTGACGCCTGCATCGAGCGCGGCGTGGATGGTTCGTACCGACGTGTCGTCGTCGGACGGACCCCACCATTTCCCGGCCATCGGCCAGGTCCCGAGTCCTATCGGGGAAACGGAGATTCCGCTGTTGCCGATCTCGCGCTTTTCGTCTGCATGCCCCATCGTGTCACCTTCGTCGCCGGCTGCTCACATTACGACATCGGTGCGGTCTCCCATCCGCCGTCGCGGTTGGCCGGCCCGACGTCCGAGCGCCGTCGGTTCAGCCGAATCGGTAGCCGACGGAACGCACGGTCGTGATCCACGAAGCTCGTTCTTCTCCGAGCTTGGCGCGCAGTCGGCGGATGTGGACGTCCACGGTGCGTGAACCGCCGAAGTAGTCGTAGCCCCAGACCTTGGACAGGATCTGTTCCCGACTCCAGACCCGTTTGGGGTGCTCGACCAGGAAGCGGAGCAGCTCGTACTCCATGTAGGTCAGATCGGTCGGATGCCCACCCATCGTCGCCTGGTAGGTGGCGGTGTTGAGCTCAAGATCGCGGAAGTGCAACGTGTGGTCATCGAGCGTCTCGACCACGCCGACACCGAGCCGAGCCATTCTGATGCGAAGCTCGGCGGCATCGATCGGCGTGAGGATGAAGTCGTCGAAGCCGGTCTCGCCGGCGAGGTCCTGTGTCAAGGTCCGGTCCACGATGAGGAGAACCGCAACCTGGTACTCGTCCCGCAGCTTCGCAGCGAGTGTGATCGCCCGGTTCGGATCCGATCCGAGTTCAACGATTCCGCACACCCAACCGTCGGCAGGCTCCTTGTCACCTGCTTCGGAGAGATCGTCGACGGGAATCGGCTGGTATCCGGCGTTCAGTATGGCGGCCGTTGTGGCCCCCGACGGGGTTGCTGGGTAGACGACGACATACATCACAGCACCGGGAGGTATTCCTCGAGCTCGTACCGCGAGACATGCTGCTGATATCGAGCCCACTCGCGCTTCTTGTTGCGGAGGAACCATTCGAACACGTGGTCGCCGAGGGCGGTGCGGACAAGATCGGACGACTCCATCGCGGCGATCGCATCGGCGAGGTTGTATGGCAGGTGGCGCACACCCGCCGCCTCGCGTTCGGCGTCGGTCATGCCGAGAACCTCAGAGCCGGTTTCGGGGGGAAGCTCGTAGTTGTTGATGACGCCTTCGAGACCTGCCGCCAGGATCACGGAGAAGGCGAGATACGGGTTGCACGAACTGTCCGGCGACCGGAACTCGATCCTGGTGGAATCGATCTTGCCCTTCTTCGTCGCCGGGACACGGACGAGCGCGCTCTGGTCATTGCGGGCCCACGTCTCGAAGGTCGGTGCGTCGAAACCGCCGACCAATCGCTTGTACGAGTTGACCCATTGGTTCGTGATGGCTGTGATCTCCTGGGAATGGCGCAGCAGTCCGG
>CBDUOH010000114.1:0-4921 GCA_965368815.1 uncultured Acidimicrobiia bacterium | reverse complement strand
TGACCGAAACACAATGCGAGCGACGACGGTGTCATGACGTCGTCGATGGGGCCTGCGGCGACCACGGACCCGCCTTCGAGCATCACGACGTGCCCGAATCCGTACGGGATCTCCTCGACATGATGCGTCACGAGCACGATCGCAGGGCCGGAAGGATCGGATGCAAGCTCCCCGAGGGACGCGACGAGGTGCTCTCTCGCTCCCAAGTCAAGACCTGTCGTTGCCTCATCGAGGAACAGGATCTCGGGGTGGGTCATGAGGCTTCTTGCGATGAGAACGCGCTGCCGCTCTCCTGATGACAGCGTGCCGTACAGGCGATCTGCCAGATGAGCGGCACCGAGGCGGTCAAGCTGGAACGCAGCAAGGTCCCAGTCCTCCCGGGAGTAGTCGTTCCAACGCTCCGCCACGAATGACGCGTATTTGCCCGTGACGACGATCTCGAGTGCGGGGAGGTAGCCGCGAACGAGTTCGGCTGGGGCCGATCCCGCATATCCGATCCGTTCGCGCAATGTCCGCATGTCGAACTTGCCAAAGGTCTCGCCGAGCAGGCGCACCGTTCCGCGCGTCGGCCCGAGATATGTCGATGCCACCTGCAGCATCGTCGTCTTCCCGGCACCGTTGGGGCCGAGCACAATCCACCGTTCATGGCGGTTGACATGCCAATCGACGTCAGCGAGGAGGGAACGTCCATCGCGTATGACTGTCACGCCCTCAAGGGCGATGACCTCAGAGTCGTCTGTCACATGGGTATCCGGGGTGCGCACACCGGGGCATCCTAGGTAGCAGCCCGTGGCCTGGGGTCCTCGCACCGGCCCCCCGATCGACACACCGTGTGGGTTCAGCGCGGGTGGAACAGCACCGCATCGATCGTGAGCTCCGACATGGCTTCGATTTCGAGGGTCCAGCCGTCGATGTCGGTCCGCTCCCCCACATGGGGTAGATCCGCAAAGGCTTCAAGAGCAAGACCGGCGACCGTTGCGTAGTCGCCTTCGGGTACCTCGATTCCGAAGTCGTCAAGGTCGTGGACGGGGAATCGACCCGGGACCCGAATCGTTCCATTCGAAAGGGTCACGGGAGCCGCGACCGTCGCATCGACGTCGTCGTAGATCTCACCGACAAGCTCTTCCACAAGGTCTTCAACCGTCACGATCCCCTCGACTCCACCGAATTCATCGACCACGAACGCCATCGCGGTTCGATCGATCTGCATGGAGCGCAGGGCTGCGAGTGCCTTCGTGGATTCCGGGAACGCGGGAATGGAGCGCACGAGACTGTCGATCGACTGGTTGCGGTCAGTATTCACGAGGTCGTGCAAGATCACAATGCCGGGTGAACCGTCGAGTCCGCCAGCCTCATCGACGACGGCAAGACGGGTGAACCCTGTCGCGGTCATCACCGAGATGGCGTCCGCCACCGTTGCATCGAGGGGCACGGTCACGACATCGCCCCGCGGGGTCATCACACCGAGAAGTGACCGATCTGCCACATCGAATGCACCTCGCAGGATCTCGTCGTGCCCGTGCTCAAGCGAGCCTGCCAGGAGCACCATCTCGCGCAGTTCTGTCAGCCCTTCCGATTCCGCGTCGGATGCCGAGCCCCCGAGTAGCTTCACGAACAGGTCAGTCGTGACGCTGAGCAGCCAGACGACGGGTGTCGCGATCTTTGCCAGCCATTCAAGGGCGCGTCCGAACGATGAAGCCCAACGAACCGGGTGGAGCAGTGCGAGTCGTTTCGGGACGAGTTCGCCGAGCACGAGGGTGATGAAAGCAAGCACCATGGTCACCGACACGACGGCCAGCGTTTCCCCTGCATCGCCGAAGACGTCGAAGAGCGGGTACAGGGGTTCGGCGACCGACACGGCTGCCACGGCGGATGCCATGAACCCGGCGATGGTGATACCGATCTGAATGGTCGCGAGGAATCGACTGTGGTCCCTGGCCAAGCGGGCGGCGATGCGTGCACTGCCCCCTCGACCGTCCATCTGGGCCAGTTGTGACTCGCTGAGCGAGATCAATGCCAGTTCGCTTCCGGCGAGGACGGCGTTGACCATCACGAGACCCACGATCAAGAGGAGCTCAGGCAGCATCATGTCTCACAGATGTGTCCATGGCTCAACAAGCGTAGCCCTGTCCCCCGCTTGCCACGGGCGGGCCCAACCGGCCGTCGTCTCGGCCGCAGGCTCCCCGGACGCCTCATCACCCGCGATCTTCGGTCAACCGGACCCCAACTAGCCTGTCGCGTGGTGCCGACAAGGATGGGATTGGCGTGACGGACGTACGAGTACGAGCTGAGCGATTGCTCATGGGCCCGGGGCCGGTGAACGTGTACCCCGTCGCCCTCGAGGCGGCCTCGCGCCCGATGATGGGGCATCTCGATCCTGTGTTCCTCGACATCCTGGATGAAACGAACGAACGCCTCCGCACCGTGTTCGGAACTTCGAACCCACTCACCTTCCCGATCAGCGGCACCGGGTCAGCTGGGATGCAGGCAGCGTTCGTCAACTGGGTGAAGCCGGGAGACGTGGTCGTGGTCGGCGTCAACGGCGTTTTCGGGAACCGGATGTGCGACGTTGCCGACCGCCTGGGTGCTCAGGTCGTCCGGGTCGATCACGAATGGGGTCAACCCATCTCTGCCGAGCGAGTCCTTGGCGCACATGACTCCCCCGACATGATCGCTGTGGTCCATGCCGAGACGTCAACCGGCGTCCGTTCCGACATCGCACCCATCGGGGCAGGGAAAGGCGACGCACTTCTTGTCGTCGACTGCGTGACCTCGGTCGGTGGAATCCCGGTGGAACTTGACGAATGGAACGTCGACATTGCATACGCGGGGACGCAAAAGTGCCTCGGGGCTGCTCCCGGACTGGCGCCCTTCACCGCAGGCGAAAGGGCTCTTGAGCGACTGCTCGACAGGCCCTCGTCGTGGTACCTCGACCTGAACCTGATAGCCAGCTATGTCCGAGATGGTGGCTCGGGCCGCGCCTATCACCACACCGCGCCGATCAACGAGATCCGAGCGCTGCACGCAGCACTGGGCGCGATGCTCGATGAAGGACTCGACAACGTCCACGCCCGCCATCGTGCGTGCGGATCTGCCCTCGCCGATGGATTGGCGGACCTCGGATTCACACCCTACGCCGCAGAGGGGTACCGACTCAGCCACCTGGCCACCGCGTATCTGCCGGACGGATTCGAGGATGCACGGAACCGAGCGATCCTGCTGGACGACTACGACATCGAGGTGGGCGGCGGGCTCGGTGACGTCGCCGGAAAGATCTGGCGTGTGTCGACCATGGGCCACAGTGCCCGGATGACCAACGTCAATCGTCTCCTTGCCGTGTTGGCGCGGCTGGTGTGACCTGAAGCAACGTTCAGGTATCGGGGTCCTGCTCGATCCCACCCAAACGGATGACAGCGACGATCGTCGCTGCGATCCACCCAGCAACCAGCCAGGCCGGCACGGTCGTGATCACCACCACGCCCAGAAGGGCGACTGTCACCCACAGCCAGAGCCACGGGAGGAATCGACTCGCACCTGAACGGTCCGCCCGGTTGTCAAGCGCCATGGTTCCGACCCCTGACGACGATGACGGACTTGCCAGCCGCTTTGCCCCCTTCCAAGTCACGGATCGCGTTCGCCGTCTCAGCCAACGAATACCGTTCACCGACCGCCGCGGTGATCTGCCCGGTGGCAAGCATCTCACCAAGGCGGTCCATCGAGGTGTGCTGCTCCTTGCTCATCAGCATCACCAGCTTTTGGGGCACGAAGGGTGAAAGCATCGTCGCTCGCACTTGTCGCCCGATGCCGCCGGTCCAACGACCACCACCCTCTCCACCGACGATCACGAGCGTGCCGTTGCGATTGAGAGCTCGGCGTAGCTTGCGGACAGGGTTGCGACCGCCGGTGTCGATGATCACGTCGTAGGTGTGACGTCCATCGAGATAGTCCTCACGGGCGTAGTCGATCACCCTGTCGGCACCGAGCGATGCGACCAGGTCGGCCTTGGCTTGGCTCGCTACTCCTGTCACCCGTCCACCAAGCGCTCGTGCGATCTGGACAGCGAAGGACCCAACCCCACCGGACGCCCCGATCACGAGCACGGTCTGTCCCGCTTCGAGGCTGGCCGCGCCCGACAGAGCCTGGAGGGCGGTGATGCCTGACACTGCCGAAGCGGCGGCCTCTTCGAATGACGTGCTTGTTGGCTTGCGAGACAGCTTGGCTGCATCTGCCACGGCGTACTCCGCGTAGGCACCCCTTGCGATACCGAATACCTCATCGCCGACACTGAAACGTTCGACATCGGCGCCGACGCTCACGACGACGCCTGCAACATCGAGGCCGAGAACGGGAGTCTTCGGTCGACGAATCCCGTACCCGGCGAGACGGACCAAGTACGGCTCACCCGTCATGAGGTGCCAGACACCGCGGTCGACGCCTGCGGCATGCACCTCGATGAGAACCTCGGTCGCACCCACGCCAGGGACAGGGACCTCCTCAAGACTCAGTGTTCCGACACCGCCGTACTCGTGCTGTGTGATCGCCTGCATCGTTGCTGTTGCGGTCTGTGGCTCTTGCGAGTCAGTCGTCGTCTCCATGGGAACTCCATTCTTCGATATTGTGAATCGTACTTAGTACGGTATGATGGTCACAACCTACACGTACTTAGTACGGATGTCAACTCCCGCAGTGCAGGAATCTGATGGACGGAAACAAGAAGGAAAAGGCGAGTCTCTCGAAGGAGGCGATACTCGAAGCGGCCGTTGGGCTTGCCGACGAATCGGGTCTCGATGCTCTGACGATCCGGCAGCTGGCGCACATACTCGGTACCGCACCCACGACGATCTATCACCACCTGAAGTCCAAGGGCGAGATCATCGATGGGATGGTGGAGTTCGTCTTCTCCGAGATCGAAGTGCCCTCA
>CBDUOH010000113.1:0-5016 GCA_965368815.1 uncultured Acidimicrobiia bacterium | reverse complement strand
GTGAATCCGTCGATGTAGATGGGCTTGTCGGTCATACGGGCAATCCTAGGTCGCTGGCGCGGCGTGCATCGCAGCCGTCATCTGGCACGATGGCACGTGCTGCGGGCATCGACGATCAGACGGCTCGTGACCGAAGCCTGCCCGCTCTAATGCCCGCGTCGGGTACCGCCGTACTTCATGCGAGTGTCAGACATGGACGCTGGCGTTGCATCCTCATCGTTGATCCCGACAGCCACGAGTTCGCCGATGAAGAACGTATGCGTTCCGCAATCGACAGGGTTCGTCACCGTGCACTCCATCCAGATGATCGCGTCGTCGAAGATCGGCGCGCCCGTCGATCCCTCCGTGATGGGGTAGCCGTTGAGTGCCATTCCCTCTTTTGTGGCAGGTTTCGAGAACTTGACGAACGGACGCGTGTTGTCGGCGTCCCAGAGGTTCACCGTGAAAGAACCGCCTTGTGCGATCAGGCGGTGTGTGACGGCTTCCTTGTCGACGCCGATGCCGATGAGAACGGGCTCCTGCGACACCTGCGTGATCCATGACGTGGTCATGCCGTTCCACTCGTCCCCGTGGCGGGAGCCGACCAACGCCAAGGCATTGGGAATCTTGAAGGTGGCTGCGTTGATGAGTTCGGGTGTAAGGGTCATGCTGCGAGCCTATCGGGTCGGTTTCGGGCGTATGCCGATCGGAAGCCTCGACCGGCCGCTATTTGGCGTCGAGGCAGAGGCGGGTCTTGATGTCGATGTCACCGGTCTGTTCGAGATCACACGATGCCTGCAGCTTCTCGACGGCCGCGGTTGTTCCCTTGCCGTAATCACCGTCGATGGGTCCCGAGTACAGGCCGAGTTCCTTGAGCTTCTCTTGGAGGTCTTCGACATAGGCTGTGTTGTCCATGAGCAGTGGGTACAGGGCCCCATCGGTGACGGGACCGAACTCGCCGTCGGCGCTGATCCCTTGCTGGGTCTGGAACGATCGCAGGGCGGCCTGCGTCTCCTCACCCGCGATGCCATCGACCTGGCCGCTGAACAATCCGAGTGCTTTGAGGTCGAGCTGGACCCGATACGTGGTGTCCGTTGCACTGAGCGGGGGCGATGTCGGTGTCGTCGTGGTCGCCAGTGTGGTGCTCGTCGTCGAAGACGTCGTCGGGACCGAGGTCGAGGTGAACACCACCGTCGTGGTCGTGGTCGTTTCGGTCGCGTCTCCACTGCCACATGCTGTGGCGACCAGCATGATGGCGGCGACCCAGAAGGCCCTTCGCATTGACCTCATTGCGCTCCCTGCTCCGTCAAAGACGGTTCTCCGACACGTTCGGACCCAGTGTCGAACGTGCATCGTTGTCACCATACCTGCCGACCTTTGGCCGTGCATCCCGAGTTGGTGCCGACGACGCGAATTGAGGGGTCCGAACGCTGATCCGGACCCCTCAATTCGTTGGCAGTGCTCAGCGCTGGATGTCGAACCGGACAGACACCGAGACGGTGACCTGCTGTTCGCCCGGGCTGATCGGGGTGGTTGCCCCGCCGTCTTCTGCGGCTGCGTAGTAGTCCTCGTATCGGAATGGTTGCGGGCTCGTTGAGAACGACTCGTTGATCGAGACCGGGTCACCCAAACTGACACCGGCGAGCGAGGCCAGCTGTTCTGCCTTGCCCTTGGCATCTGCCCAAGCAGCTTCACGCGCTGCCTCGATGAGAGCATCGTTGTCCTCGATGGAGAACGACACGCCATTGACCGTGACCTCGTCTCCGCCGACACGCGTGACGGCGTCGATCGTCTCGCCGGCTGTCTCCAGATCGCGAATCTTCGCGTTCACCGAATTGTTGACCCGGTATCCCGTGAGCCGTTGCTTGTTGTTCGACCAGTCGTACTCGGGCCATACCGCGTAGTTCGCCGTCTGGATGTCCTCCTCGGCGACGCCCTGGTCCTTGAGAGCCTTGATGATGGCGTCGGCACGGTCTGCCGCGACCGAGACGGCCTCACTCACCGAGTCGCGAAGCACCGATACGCCGAACGTCATGGTCAACGTATCGGGTGTACCCGTGACCTCTCCTTGGCCGTTCACCGAGATCCCGTGCGCCAAACCATCGGCCGATGCCGGCGTGTTCTCAACGGTCACCGACGGAGTGCAGGCCGTAACGGCGACGGCGAGAGCTGCTACGGCGATGATGATTGGTGTTCTTTTCAACGTTTGACTCCTTCTAGGTCCATGATGAGACGCAGCCACGGTCCTGTTTGGTTCCCTCATGTGATTCTCATCCTGATCACCTGTCGTAGGGGAGATAGCTCCATACCCTGCGAGCGAATCTGAAAGGTCTACCACACATGAAACGTGTCATTCTGCTTGTTGCCGGTCTCGCCGTCGTGGGTGCTTCATGTGCAAGCCCATCCGAAACGGTTGCCTCGGTCGGCGGCGTCGACATCACACGGGCCAGCGTCGAGGGTCTCGTACGCAATTCCGACGACATCCTGGATTCGGAATTCCTCACGTACCTCGGCGTTGCGATCCAATGGGAAGCAGTCCAGCAGAGTGCCGCTTCCGAATTCGGAATCGAACCGACCACAGAAGAAGTTGACGCGCGGGTCGCAGAGCTTGTGCAGTCATCGGGCGCTCCCGATCTCGAGGCATATCTTGAATCAGTGAACGCGTCAGAGGCAGGAATTCGCCGATATGCCATCCAACTTCTCATCCAGGAGCAGATCGACATCGAACTGGCCGATCAGTTCGAAGCCCCGACTGCAGAAGATGTGGCGCGAGAACTCGCTGACTTCCCACTCGACTGGACCGAGGTGTGTGCGGCACACATTCTGGTTGCCACGGAGGAGGAGGCCGCCGACGTCGTGGCTCGGCTGGACGCCGGCGAGGATTTCGCTGAAGTCGCAGCAGACGTGTCCACCGATCCCGGTTCGGGTGCCAACGGTGGTGACCTTGGGTGCAATTCACCCGCCGGTTTCGTCACCGAGTTCGCCGACGCGACGATGACCGCTGAAATCGGGATCCCGACCGAACCCGTCGAGTCCCAGTTCGGGTTCCACATCATCCGGGTGGACTCGCGGACCGTGGCAGATGAAGCCGTGGTGCTCGAGTACCTTCAAAGCGCAGCGCGAGCGGCGGTCGTCGACACGTGGTTCCTCACGGTGATCGAGTCCGCCGACGTGTCGGTGGAACAATCAATCGGAACATGGGTGACCGATCCTTCTCCCCAGGTACTGGCGCCTACCGCGTAGGCGTTGAGCGCACGGTTCCACGACCGCAGCCGGGTGCCTCGGCTGTGTCCCGGACGCGGGGTGTTGCCCCGAATTCCTCAATAGTGGCTGGCAGGCTCCGATAACCGCGGTATGTCCTTTCGCATTGCCACCACGCGTGGGCGGACGCTGCTGGCCGTCGTCGTAGCAACGGCCGCCGCCCTGCTCTCGACGCCATCACCAGCACTCGCCCACGACATGGGGGAGGACGTCAGCTACACGCTCACCTTCCCCGTGGCGGGTGAACACCATTTCAGTGACACGTTCTGGGCGGGCCGATCACACGGATTCCACACCGGCCAGGACATCATGGCCGACAAGATGACCCCCGTTGTCGCCGCCGCCGATGGTGTCGTCACCATGGTGAATTGGACCGCCCAGAGTCACATGAACCCGGATCGGTGCTGCTCACTCGTCATCCGTCACGATGATGGCTGGGAATCGTGGTACATCCACCTGGACAATGACACGACGGGCACAGACGACGGCAAGGGCTGGGGGATCAAGCGCGCAATCACCCCCGGTGTCCATGTGACCGCCGGCCAGCACATTGCCTGGGTCGGTGACAGCGGCAACGCAGAGGACACCGAGCCACACCTCCACTTCGAGTTGCGCAACCCCGACGGCATCGTCGTGAACAGCTATTCGGCACTGGTGGCTGCGGGCGGGAACGACGTCGGTGGCGGTCCTCGGGATCCGCTGGTCGGAGGCGCTCGAACCCTCAAGGTCGGCGTCAACGGGGCTGACGTCCGGGTGCTGCAGAACGCCCTCGCCGACCTCGGGTTCTCGGTCGGAGTCGTCGATGCAAGCTTCGGACCCAAGACACAAGCAGCCGTCAAGAGATTTCAGTCGTCGGTGGGGCTCGCGAGCGATGGGATAGTCGGGCGCCAGACGAAGACGGCGATCAGAGGCATCACCGTTGATACGGGTGACACCGACGTACTTGCGATCGGTGCTCGCGGCCAGGACGTCAAGGCGCTCCAGAGCCGTCTGAATGAGCAGGGCTTCGATGCCGGAGCGCCGGATGGCATCTTCGGACCGATCACGCTTCGCGCCGTTCTGTCGTTCCAGAAATACCACTCCCTGTGGGTCGATGGACTGGTGGGACCCAAGACCAAGCGCTCACTCGGGATGCTCTAGCGTCCAACCCATCGACCCGGGCATCTCGCTCGGAGCCGCTTCCCGGCGGCACCTATGTGTGATGTAGGGTGCGGTCTCGATGCCTTCGCGACGGGAGATGAGATGTGGGTTCTGTTTCGGGTGCCTTGCCCGACGCCGGATGGGAGGACAGCGCAAGACCTCTACGAGAGTCGTGTCACGGGGATCAGCACCGAGATGCAGAAGAGCGCAGCGCGGCACGGATGCCGGTTCCACCGCGCCTGGTTCGCCCAGGACGGGTCCGAATTCGTCGCCGTGGCGAAGTGGGACTCACGAGAGGGCGCTCGGACCTTCTTTGACGAATGGAAAATCGAGAGCGAGCCCGGCGAGACGGCGACCGTGCTCGAAGGTGACGTCGGCCTCATACCCGACCCATAACCTGCCCCGCACGCTCCACGCTCCACGCTCAACGCTCCACGCTCAACGCTCAACGCTCCACGCTCCACGCTCCACGCTCAACGCTCAACGCTCCACGCTCAACGCTCCACGCTCAACGCTCCACGCTCAACGCTCCACGCTCCACGCTCCACGCTCAACGCTCAACGCTCAACGCTCAACGCTCCACGCTCAACGCTACTTCTGCTTCGCTCGCTTGCGTTCGGCCTCGGTGAGCAGCTT
>CBDUOH010000112.1:0-5063 GCA_965368815.1 uncultured Acidimicrobiia bacterium | reverse complement strand
AGCGGCCGAAGGTAATATCGACTCGATCGCGGCCGGGCTTGAGGTTCGAGGCGCTCACAAGGGGTGTTCGTGTGTCCAGATTGACGACGACAATGGGGTGTGGTCTCTACGGCGGTCAGACGCGCCCCGAGCACGGCTCCCATGGTACGTCGTCGTGTTCGATGTTCTCCCTGGTAGCGCGATGATCTCCCCGTCGTTCGCCGCCGCGGAATCGGTTGAGATCGGTATGTCGTGGTGGCTCGTTGTCGCCGCAACCCTCGCAGCGTTCGTGGGAGCGGCCTTGGTCGCGCGACGCCTTCAGACGGCAGCGCCGAGGCCGCCGATTCCGGGCAACTACGATGCCCCGGTCATCGACGCCGGCCTGCTCGATCCGTCCATTCGGAGCGCATCGGAGCCGCCGCTGGTGCGGTTCTTTGAGGTCTCATTCCTCGTCGTCCTCATGTCCTATGCGTTCTTCGACCGCGGCTTTGCATGGCTGCACATCCCCGGTACGCCGCTCTTCATCGGGGAACTCGTGCTCGTGCTTGGCGCAGCGTCGATGCTTGCGCACCCGGCGCCGGTTCTGACGGCCATTCGCCGCAGCCCGTCACTTCGTGTCCTCGGCCTTTTCATGGCGTGGGGGTTTGCGCTGCTCGTCCTGCTGGGTGCGCGATACGGTGTCGACGCGGTCCGCGACTCGGTCCTTTGGTACTACGGGGCTGTCTCAATCCTTGTCACGTTCCTGTTGATTTCTGATCCTCGACGCATCCAACGCTGGATGACGGCTTTCAGCAGGGTGATACCATGGCTCATCGGTTGGTTGTTCGTGGCGATCGTCATGGACGCGCTGCTCGGATCCGGTCCGCCGTACGCGCCCGACAGCAAGGTGTCGATCTTCTCGCACTCGGCTGGGAACAGCGGGGTCATCATGGTCATCTGCCTCACGTTCGTCTGGCTGGTGGATCGAGACTCGAAGTACTTCACGCCCACGATGCGTCTCGGCATCACCTCGATGGCCGGAGCACTGTTGTTGTTCGTCGCCCTGAAGAACAGGGGTGGTTTCGTCGCCGGCGCAATCGGAATCATCTTGATTCTCGTGTTCCTCAACAAGCACCGACTCGAACTCGTCGTCACCCTCGTGGGGATCGCGACATTGCTTGCATCGATTGCGCTCGTGAGCCAGGTCAGCATCGCGTTGTTCGGCTCGCGTGAGATCTCAGCCGAGCAGTTCTTCGAGAACGTGACCAGCATCATCAACCCGAGTGCCGGGGGACATCGCCAGACATCGACAACGGAGTGGCGGTTGGAGCTGTGGTCGCGGGTACTGGCTGACGTCAACTCCGAGTTCCCACTCACGGGATACGGCCCCGGGCCGGACCTTGGCAAGATCTACAACGTGACGACCAACGTCGACGTCCCGCTGAGGAACCCGCACAACTCGCACGTCGGTGTGATCGCCCGTCTGGGGTGGGTCGGCTTCGGGCTGTGGGTCGTCATGTGGAGCGTCTGGGCACTCCTCCTGCTTGATCTCAGGTCTCGTCTCGCGCGACAACGCCGTCCGAACGAGGCAGGACTGATCGGCCTTCCGCTCGTCGCGGCCGCAATGATCCTTGTCAACGCCTTCTTCGACCCCTCGATCGAAGGTCCTCAAGTGGGTTTCTGGCTGTGGTTCGTGTTCGGCCTCGGTGCTGCTCTGCAGCTGATCTACCACGGGTTCCCGGAACTGACCCGCAACGAACTCGATCCCGCTTCCGACGAGCCAAGGGGTGGCCTCGTCACGGCGTCGGGTGGTTCTTCTGGCTGACAGGATCCAGAGTCGGATCGGCCGGCTGTCCCGACGTGGCGGTGGTCTCCCAGCGGGTGTGATCGACGCCGGGTTTGCCTCGCTCGGCACCTTCGTTGCAGGACTTGCGGCGGTGAACCTGCTGTCCGACACGAATCGTGGCGTCTATGGGGTGTTCTTCGCTGCCTTCGTCGTCGGCACGACCTTCCCCCACAACCTGGTGTACCTACCGTCCCAGGTGTTCGCAGTTGGACGTCCACTCCATGAACGCATGAACCACATCGGCAGGGTGACCCTGATCGGGATGGGGTTCTCGGCGTTGGGTGCAGGGGCGATCATCGTCGCAGCGCTTGCCACCTTCACGCACACCACCGCGCCGGTCATCCTCGCCCTCACGACAACGGGGGTGGCGAGTGTCGCAGTGTCGGCATCACAGGACAATCTCCGGCGGATGCTGCATGTGTGCGAATTCCACTGGACCGCCGCTGCGATGTCGATCGTGCAGTTCGTCACGGTCGGCGCAGTCATCCTGATCATGATCGCCGCTGACATCCCGATCGTGTGGATGCCCTTCGGCAGTCTGTTCATCGCGAACATCGTGAGTTCAGCGGTTGGTTTGGTGCGTGCCGGGGGCCTCGGACAATGGGAAGCGCCTGATGATCTCGCCCCGAAAGAACTCGTGCGCAGCGGCCGATGGCTGTTGGGTCAAGCGCTGATCCCCACCGGTGCAACCTTCCTGGGAGCAACGTTGATCACAACCCTCGCCGGGGCCGAGGCCATGGGATATGCCGAGTCCGCACGGGTCGTGGCGCAGCCGGTCCTCGTCATGGCGACGGGGTTGACCGCCGTTCTCGGGCCACGCGTGATGGCGGCGGCGATTGCACGCGACAACGACGGAGGCAAACGTCTGCTGAAGCGATTCGAGATGTTCACGGTCGTGCCCGGACTCCTGTATGTCGGAGTGGCCGGTTGGCTGGTGCCGTGGAACCCGATGGCGGTTCTGGTGCCATCCGCATACGTCGTTGCGGGGCTGGCAGCGGCAACGATCCTCGCAAACGTCATGTCAGGGTCGGTGTTCCTGCGTGTCGAGGAGTTGATGGGTGCGCGCCGTGAGGTCGATCTGGTCAAGGTGTCGTCGGCGGCTGCCGCCGTGATGGTCGGGATCTCATTCACGGCCGGGGTCACGGGTGCGTTTGCTCGGCCCCTCGGGTTGCTCGGCCTATCGGGAGTCCGCTACACGGGCTACGCCCACTACCGCCGTCAGGTCTACGAGTCCTCGTGACAGCTCCGTGAGCAGGGGTGACTAGTCCCTGCGTGCAACGTCGTATGGCCCCTCCCGGCCGGTGGGCATTCGGATATAATCCTGACGGGCTGAGACTTCTCCGAGGGGGATGGGTGGATCGTGGAATATGCGCGTGATCGAATCCGTCCGACACCGCGTATCCATCGGACCATCGCCCGAACTCTGATTGCGCTTGGAATGGTCGCATCCACCCTGGTCGCGACCGTTGGTGCTATCGCCGCACCGGACACCGATGCGCCAACGTGGCCGATCGGGAGCTCCATAACGCTTGGCACCGTGACGCAGACGTCTGCGCAGATTTCCTGGAACGCAGCCACCGATGACGTCGGCGTGACGCAGTATCGCGTGTACCTCAACGGTGGGCTTGCGGCCACCGTCGGAGGGACGAGCACCACGCTGACCGGGCTGACGGCGAACACGAACTACACGGCGCGGGTCGAGGCCAGGGACGCCGCAGGAAACCAATCCGCCGCATCGAGCGCCCTCACGCTCGCCGCCCGGGTCGATGTCCACATGGGCACACACCCGCACTCGGTCAAGGCCGAGGACGTGAATGGCGACGGTGATCCCGACCTCATCGTGGCGGTCGCTGGCGACGACGGTGTCGCCATCCGGCTGGGCAACGGCGATGGGACGTTCGGTTCGCTGGCGAAGTACCGCTCGGGCACGACGTCGGGCACGAATCAGGTGTATTCGAAGAATGCGGTGCGTGCGAACCTTGACAACTCTGGTGGCATCGATCTCGTCGTCGCCAACCAGAACAATTCGTCGATCGGTGTGCTTCTGGGGAACGGGAACGGCACATTCGCCCCGGTCGCCCAGTACGCGTCGTGCTCCGGCACCCACGATGTTGCCACGGGCGACTTCAACAGTGATGGTGATGTCGATGTGGCAGCGGTGTGTCACGGGGACAATGTGTTCAGCGTGTGGCTCGGCAACGGTGACGGCACTCTCGGGAACCGTGTCGACTACGACAACGGCGAACCCGAGAGTTGCCATCAAAGCGCCGGTCAGTGTGCCCACGCCTTGGCGATCGCTGATTTCAACGGTGGGGGAGCCGACATCGCCATAGCTGCGTACGGCGACTTTGCAGCGAATGTGGCGCTTGGGAACGGATCGGGTGGGTTCGCGGCGCCGGTCAGTTATTCGAACGGTCAACGGACCCACGACATCGCGATCGGGTACTTCAATGCCGATGGCCACCCGGATCTCGTGACGGCGAACGAATCGGGTGACTCGATCACGATCTTCCTTGGTGACGGCGACGGGACATTCACCCAAGGAGCCACCTACTCCGCCGCCGACGGCCCCAAGGGAGTGACGGTCGGCGACCTCGACGGCGACGGGCACGCTGATATCGCAGTTGCGTCGGACGGTGGCAACTACGGCGCAACCCAGAAGTTCAACGAGGGCGACTTCGTGACGGTCTGGCTCGGCAACGGGAACGGCACCTTCAGCTCCGGCGGCAGATACGGGAACTACACGACAGCCGAGGGAGAATCGCTGTTCGATGTCGACATCGTGGACATCAACGACGACGGAGCCCCCGATCTCCTCGCCAGCCATTGGTGGGGCGACACGGTCGGCATCTTCTTCGGAGCGAACGCCGGAGGTCCCACGAGATCATTCACCACCACCGCAGGTTCAGGGAATGTGGCTCCGGTTGCGGTTGATGATGGTCCGTATGCGGTGTCGCATGGTGGGTCGAGGGTTGTGTCGGCTCCTGGTGTGTTGGGGAATGACAGTGATGATGCGTCGGGGATTACGGCGGTGAAGGTGTCGAATCCTTTGCATGGGTCGGTGACGTTGCATGCGAATGGGTCGTTTACGTATGTGCACAATGGTGATTCTGCGACGTCGGATTCGTTTACGTATCGGGCCAAGGATGTTGGTGATCTGACGTCGAATCTGGCCACGGTGTCATTTGCGATTGGTGCGCCGCCGAATGTGGCTCCGGTTGCGGTTGATGATGGTCCGTATGCGGTGTCGCATGGTGGG
>CBDUOH010000111.1:0-5065 GCA_965368815.1 uncultured Acidimicrobiia bacterium | reverse complement strand
TGGACCGTGGTGCAAGGACGACGGAGACGTACCTACCGACTGACCGACAAGGGTCGAGGTGCGCTCGGTGAACAGCGCCATGCATGGCAGGAATTCACGGGAGCCGTCCAGAGCGTATTGCGAGGGGTCACATGGCCCGATACGCCCTGATCGACGACTACCTGGACGCCATGCGGGATGGTTTGCATTGGCGGCGCGATCTTGAAGATCTCATCGCCGAGATGGAAGACCACCTCTACTCCATGGTCGAGCGCATGTGCTCGGCAGGGCAGGAGCCATCTGTTGCCGAACGCGCAGCGCTCACTCGGTTCGGAGATCCAAAGACTCTCGCCTCGGTGTACGCCTCCACTATCAATGGAGGTTTGGCAGTGCCAACCAATTTCACCCGCACAGCAGGATTGATGGCGATGGCTGCCGCCGCGCTCCTGACCCTGATCGCAGTCGCCAGCGCCGTCAGCCTGGTTTCGAACCTTCGCACGAGCGGTGGTTCCGCGTCTGATGGCGAATGGGAGATCTACTACATACTCGGTACCGCTGCGCTGCTCGGAGCCGCGGTCATCATGGTGATCGTGGTCCTCGCATTGCGACAGCGGACAGGTCAACGGGGAACAGCGACCATCGTGGCACTGGCCCTGAGCGGCCTGGGAGCTGCTGCGACATCGCTCGCCTGGTTCCAACCCGGATGGGCGGTGCCACTGGGTACCGGAGCATTCATCATGGCGTACGTCGTACTCCGCACCGGCGTCGCCCCGGTTGTCCCGACCGTCCTCTACGGGACCGGGTTCCTGACGGGGGTAGCGACGTTCTTCGTGATGCACTCGCTCAAGGTCGGCAGGTTGGACTCCTGGGGTGACTATCCGGCTGCCTGGGACGGCGGCGTGGCGGTCGCGTGCGGCCTCACTGCCATCGGTCTCTTCGGCATCGGGCGGTGGCTACGAAGTGAGGAGCCTGCAGACATCGACTCCATGCCGATCGCCGCATAGATCAACGCTGCCACTCATGCGTCTTCGTTCCCGGGCGCGAGTCCGGGAACAAGCGCGCCACCCCCAACCCTCAACCCTCAACCCTCAACTCTTTCAAGCGGTGCCCACGCGAGGAGCAGGCGCTTCGTTCCCGGTCCGTCGAACACAACGACTGCCTCTGCCCTGTCCCCGGCTCCGACGATGTCACGAACCACGCCCTCTCCCCAGTGCGAGTGCCTGACGCGGTCCCCTCGCTCGATATCGGAATCCGAGATCGTGGCAACCGGTGTGCGAGCCTCCATCGTGGCTGACCGCCTTGACCGTTTCGCCTTGACGGTCAGGTGATCGGGTATCTCGCTGAGGAATCGGCTCGGACCGTTGAAGTTGTTCTGACCCCACAGGTTCCGGCTCCACGCGCGGGTCAGGTACAGCCGCTGTTCGGCACGCGTGAGTCCGACGTAGCACAGGCGCCGCTCCTCCTCGAGCTCCTTGTGGTCGCCCAACGCCCGCATGTGTGGAAAGACCCCATCCTCGAGGCCGGTGACGAAGACGGCAGGGAACTCGAGACCCTTGGCATTGTGCATGGTCATGAGCGTGACATTCGAGGTTTCGATGTCGGCGTCAGCGTCGGCAATCAGGCTGATGGCTTCGAGGAACATCTGGAGCTTCCCCGTTCCGTCGAGCTGGGCCCACTCGTTCGGACCCATCGATGCAGGGCCGGTCTCTTCGAACTCGGCAGCGGCGGTGAGCAGTTCCTTGAGGTTCTCCTCACGACCCATCGCCTCGATCGAACGTTCCGCTCGCACCGAGTCGAGGTACCCGGTGTCGTGAAGCACAGCATCCACCGCGGCCTCCGGCCCGTTGGCCGCCTTCACCGAGATGACATCCATCAGCGCAACGAACTCGAGCATTGCCTTTCTCGCACGTGCCGTCAGATTGGTGATCTCGTCGGCACGTCGCAGCGCGTCCATGAAGCCGATGCCGTGTTTCTCTGCGAACCGATCGACGTGTGCGACGCTGGTGTCCCCGATGGATCGTCTGGGTACGTTGATGATCCGCTTGATCGCGACCTGGTCGTCGGGGTTCACAACGGCCCGCATGTATGCCAACGCATCCTTGACCTCACGCCGGTCGTAGTACTTGAGTCCGCCGACCACCTGATACGTCACTCCGAATCGAACGAACAACTCTTCGATGACCCTCGATTGGGCGTTGGTGCGGTAGAACACCGCAACGTCGCTGAGTTCGATGCCTTCATCGGCAAGGCGGGCGATCTCTTCGGCGATGAACGCCGCCTCCTCATGCTCGTCCTGACCCTCGAACACGACGATCTGCTCGCCGCTCCCCTCGTCGGTCCACAGATTCTTGGCCTGGCGGGTTGCGTTGTTCGCAATGACGGCGTTGGCAGCGTCCAGGATGTTCTGTGTCGACCGGTAGTTCTGCTCAAGGAGCACGATGCGGGCATTCGGGTAATCCTTCTCGAACGCCATGATGTTGCGCATGTCGGCACCACGGAAGGCATAGATCGACTGATCCGAATCGCCCACGACACAGACATTTCCGTGCTTGGCCGACAGCATCTTGACGAGCATGTACTGGGCATGGTTCGTGTCCTGATACTCATCGACGAGGATGTAGCGGAACTTGTCCTGCCACCGCGCCAGGGCATCCGGGAAGGCCTGGAGCATCTCGACGGTCAGTGTGAGGATGTCGTCGAAATCGACAGCGGATGCCTCGACGAGACGCTGCTGATACAGCCGGTATATGTCGGCGACCTTGTCGTGATAGAAGCCTGAGTCCTGTGACGCAAACGTCTCGTAATCGATCAGCTCGTTCTTCGCCTTTGAGATCGTTGCCTTGATCTGTCGTGGTGGAAACCGCTTGCTGTCGATATCGAGGTCCTTGATGCACATCGTGATGAGACGGTTCGCATCCGCCTCGTCGTAGATCGAGAAGGACGATCGGTACCCGAGGCGATGGATGTCCTGACGGAGGATCCGCACACACGCGGAGTGGAACGTCGACACCCACATGTTGCGGGCAACGCCACCGACGAGCTCGGCAACGCGCTCCTTCATCTCTCGCGCCGCCTTGTTCGTGAACGTGATCGCCAGGATGTCGTAGGGCGAAACCCCGAGATCCCTCACGAGATGGGCAATACGGTATGTGAGAACCCGTGTCTTGCCCGATCCTGCACCCGCGACGACAAGTACCGGCCCCTCGGTTGCCGCAACGGCCTCGCGTTGGGTCGGATTGAGGTGTTCGAACAGCGGAGAATCGGGCATCGACACGAGTGTACCGGCCGACCAAGACTGAATCACAGACATGCAATTCGGTGACCGTTCGGCACTCGGAGCGTCCGAAACCGACCGCAGGGATCAGGTGGTGGGAGCGGCTGCGGTCTCGATCAAGTCGTCGAGGCGTTCGACGAGCGCCCCCTTGGCGAAGTCCGCCTTGTCGAAGAACGCGTCGGCACCGGCTCGTTCAGCCCGGGCGCGATCCTCTTCCGTAGCGACCCCTGACAGCATCACGATCGGGATACCGCCGTAGCGTTGGCGGACGAGGTGGATCAATGCCACACCGTCTGCCCGTGGCATCGAGAAATCGACCACGAGGGCATCAACCGTGCTGCGACTGAGCACGCCAAGCGCGTCGGCGACGCTACCGGCGGCGATCGTCGCGAACCCGTGGGCAGCAAGCACACCGGACACGACCTGTCGGACGCCCTGGCTGTCGTCGACGACGAGAATCGTCCGAACCGGACCGGACGGCTTTGCCTCGTTGGCATGGAATTTCATGGCGAGCCGTCCGGCGTCAACCAGCAGCACCGTGTCGTCCCCACCAAGGAGTGCAACGCCGGTCACGACCGTGGAACCCTCGAGAAGTGGACCGAGATCCTTCGTGGCCACCTCTCGGACGTCGAGCACCTGATCGACCGCAAGCGCCAGGGGACCCGACGGTGTGCGGATGATGAGCACCTTGGACGGCAGCCCCTCAACCTCGAGCCCTGCGACCGACGAGAACGACGAGTACGGGATCGTTTCGCCGTCGTGGCGGACGGTGCTGCCGCGTTCGGAGACATCGATGTGCGTGTCGCTGACAGCCAGCGTGGCGACAACCGTCGATTCGGGAATGCCCCACGAGCGATCCCCCGCCCTGAAGATGCGGACCTCCTGAAGGGCTCGTTGCGCGGGGAGCGTGACCGTGAACGAAGAACCATTCGGGCCCGAATCCATCTCGATCGATCCGAAGACCTCTTCGACGATCTGAGAGATCCTCGCGAGGCCATCACCATCACGGGTGAACTCCGACGATTGGGGGTTCGTCGAGAAGCCGGGTCCGAACAGCACCGATCGGAGCTCGTCGGTGGACGGATCCCCGCTCACGAGTCCGGTGGCAGTCGCGACCTCGCGGACGGCACTCCAATCGATGCCTGCACCGTCGTCGGTCACCTGAACGGTGACGTACTGGTCGTCGTTGGTGATCCTGACGGTGACCACGCCGGTGGAAGGTTTCCCTGCCTTCACCCGGTCGTCGGGGTACTCGATGCCGTGGACGACAGCATTGACGATGAGTTGTCGTGTCGCCTCACCGATCCGATCGACCATCTGACGGTCAACGACCGTGTCTGCCCCTTCGATGCGGAGCTCGACGGACTTGCCACACTTCTTGGCGAGGTACTTCATCATCTGGGGAAGCGTCGCAGTCGTTGCTGCGAGGGACACAGCCGTCAGACCGAGCGATGCCTCCTGGAGATCGACCGCAGCGCGACGAGCCGTCTCGATTGCTTCGAGTGCGGATTCGGCGGTCGGAAGCGCCCTGAAGTCAGCCGATCGGAGTATCGGACTCGCCTGGCCAGCCAAGGATTCGAGGTCGATGCGCAAGGCGGCAACCTCATTGATGATGCGGAACAGACGCCCTGCGTTGACGGGGACGGACTCTTCGGCTGCCCAGGATTCAACGGCACCGACGAGCCCACCGAGACCGAACGCCGGCCCTCCCTCGGGATCGAAGATCGAGCCCTTCTCGTACAGGAAATCGATGGTCAGCTCGGTTGTAGGAGCAGACGCCGACGGAGAGTCCTCGGGCTGTGGGCGAGGACT
>CBDUOH010000110.1:0-5152 GCA_965368815.1 uncultured Acidimicrobiia bacterium | reverse complement strand
GACCGACCTCATGGAGCCACCGCCGGAAGTGATCCGCGTGTCAACCGACGTCCTCGGATCCGTTCGTTCGAGATCCTCCGCAGTGAAGTGCCCATCGCAGGCAATGAGTTCCTCGGGCGTCAGATCGGAGAACGTGCGACCATCCGCGACGAGCGACGACACGAGTCCGCCGACGGCATGGTGGGCTGCCCTGAAGGGCACTCCTCGTTCGACGAGGACTTCGGCGAGGTCGAGTGCAGTCACCCAGGCGTCCGGCTCCGGTGCGTGGAACTCAGCCGTCCCGATCATGCCTCCGAGCGCAGACAGGGAACCAGCCAGCGTGTCATCGGCGTGGAACACCAGACGTTTGTCCTCCTGCAGATCCCGGTTGTAGGTCATGGGTAGGCCCTTCTGCAGTGCTGCGATCGACGTCAGGTCGCCGATGACGGCTGCCGTCTTGCCGCGCACGAGTTCGGCGATGTCAGCGTTCTTCTTCTGGGGCATCGCCGACGAACCGGTTGTGTAGGCATCGGAGAATGTCACCCAGCCGAACTCCGAGGTGCACCACAGGATCAGCTCTTCGGCGAGGCGTGAGAGGTGGACCATCGACTGGGTGGCGCACCAGATGAACTCGGCAACGAAGTCACGGGATGCAACCGCGTCCATCGAATTGGCGAAGACGCCCGACATACCGAGCAGCGTCGCTGATTCGGCCGGAGCGAGGGGTAGCGACGACCCACCCGACGCACCGGCGCCCAGTGGTGACACATCGATCCTGGTCAGCGCGTCACGGAACCGATCTGCGTCGCGCACGAGCATCCAGGCGTACGCAAGCAAGTGGTGCGCCAGCGGGACCGCCTGGGCCTGCTGCACATGTGTGTACGAGGGGACGATGGCGTCACCCAACCGCTCGGCCTGATCGACAAGGATGTCGATGAATCCGTCCAGCTGCACGATGCGTTCCCTCGCCGACCGCGCCAGATACAGCCGCAGATCCAAAGCGACCTGGTCATTGCGCGAGCGACCCGTGTGGAGTTTCCCAGCCAGGTCGCCGACGATCTCGCCCAGCCGACGCTCGACCGCGCTGTGGACGTCTTCGTCCGTGTCGAGGAAGACGAATGATCCGGACTCGGCCTCGGACGCGATCGCCTCGAGTCCGGCGACCGTCTGGGCCGTCTCTTCCTCAGACAACAATCCAACCGTCCCAAGCATGGTGGCGTGCGCAATCGATCCCGTGAGGTCGTCGACCAGCATCCTCCGATCCGAGTGGTCGACGGTGAAGGCCCACAACGCGTCAGCTGGACCTTCGGAGAACCGTCCGCCCGACCACAGTGTCATACCTACTCCCCGGATCCGAGTCGCTTCTCGGCGAATGTGCGCAACCGAAGCGACTGCAGTCGGATGAACCCGTCGGCATCGGCCTGGTTGTACACGTCGTCGGCCTCGAAGGTGACCGTCGCCTCATCGTAGAGGGCATGGGTGTCCGACCTGCGCCCATCGACGATCGCTTGCCCCTTGTAGAGCTTGATCCGCGCCTCACCCGTGACCGGTTTCTGCAGGTCGTCCATGAACTGCTGGAGAGCTTCACGTTCGGGTGCGAACCAGAACCCGTTGTACACCATCTCGGCGTATCGGTTCGACAGTTCATCACGCAGGTGGGCGACTTCGCGGTCGAGGGTCAAGGATTCGACGGCTCGGTGCGCGTGGTAGAGGATGGTGCCACCGGGCGTCTCGTAGACGCCCCGGCTCTTCATCCCCACGAATCGGTTCTCGACGATGTCGATGCGTCCGACGCCATGTCTGCCGCCAAGGTCGTTGAGCCTCTTCAACAGCGCAACCGGCGCGAGCTTCTCTCCATCGATCGATACGGGATCACCCTCTTCGTACCCGATCGTCACAAACTCGGGCTCATCGGGGGCGTCGGTGGGATCAACCGTCATCTGGAACATCCCCTTCGGAGGGCCGGTCCACGGGTCCTCGAGCACACCACCCTCGTACGAGATGTGCAGCAGGTTGGCATCCATCGAGTACGGCTTCTCGGGTGTGACCGAGATCGGGATGTCGTGGGCCTGCGCGTAGGCGATGCAGTCTGCGCGACCCTTGAGGTCCCATTCCCGCCACGGTGCAATGACCTTGATGTCGGGCTTCAAGGCGTAGGCCGAAAGCTCGAACCTGACTTGGTCGTTGCCCTTTCCTGTCGCCCCGTGTGCAATGGCATCGGCTCCGGTGGCGATGGCTGCCCGCACGAGCCCCTTCGATATCACCGGCCGTGCCAGCGAGGTCCCCATCAGGTAGTAGCCCTCATAGAGAGCGGACGCCCTGAATGCAGGGAACACGTAATCGCGCACGAACTCCTCGGTGAGATCCTCACAGATCGCTTCGACGGCGCCCGTTGCGAGAGCCTTGACGCGCGCCTCCTCGGTCTCCTCCCCCTGACCGACGTCCGCTGTGTACGCAACGACCTCAGCGCCGTACTCCTCCTGGATCCAACGCAGGATCACGGACGTGTCGAGGCCACCGCTGTACGCGAGCACGACCTTCTTGATATCTCTACTCATGGTGGGTTCCTTCTATCCGGCCCGCTATCTCGTGTGCCCCTACCGCCTCGTCGGCCACGACCAGGATCGTGTCATCACCCGCGACGGTGCCGAGGATGCCGTCGATACCGGCTCCATCGATCCGACTGGCCACCAGATGCGCCCCGCCCGGTGGCACCTTGAGGACCACGAGCGTCCCTGACGTCTCGATCGTCTCGACGTACTGATCGACGGCGTCGTAGAGGGCGCGCATCGCTGTGTCGTCGACTCCGGCATCGCCGAGGCGGTACAGCGTCCTCGTCCCGACCTTGAGGCGTGTTGCACCGAGTGCATCCAGATCACGCGAGATGGTCGCCTGGGTCACATCGAACCCTCTGGCCCTGAGGGCATCGCGAATCATCTCCTGGGTTTCGATCTCGGTTGACGTGAGCAATGATCGAATCGTTCTGCGCCTGGTGTGGGTGTCGGCTCTCAATCCGGCACCTCCGATGTGATCATCGTTCCGATTCCCTCCGGGGTGAATATCTCGAGGAGCAGCGAGTGCTGGATCCGGCCGTCGAGGATGTGTACCTGTTTGACGCCACCTTCGATCGCCGCAAGACACGCATCGATCTTGGGCACCATGCCAGCGGACGCGGACCCGGTTGCTGCCAGTTCCGCGAGTTCGGAACTGGCGATCCTCGAGATCAGGCTCGAGTCGTCGCCGAAGTCCCGATACAGGCCCTCGACATCAGTCAGGAAGACCAGCTTCGATGCGCCCATCGCGGCGGCAAGTGCTCCCGCGGCTGTGTCGGCGTTGAGGTTGTAACTCTTCCCGTCGCCGCCTCGCGCGATCGGAGCGATGACCGGTACATAGCCTTGACTCTGCAGGCCCTCGACCAACTCCACATTGACTTCCGAGACCTTGCCGACAAACCCGAGACGTTCGTCCTGGGGTTCTGCGAGGAACAGGTTGGCGTCGAGACCCGAGATGCCAGCGGCAAGGGAACCATGGTTGTTGACCAGCCGCACGATGTCGGGGTTGATCTCGCCGACGAGGGTGGACTGCACGACGCGCATGGTTTCCTCGTCCGTGACCCGCAAACCCTCCACCCAGACCGGCTCCATCCCGCGCTGGCCCATCGCCGCCGAGATGTGTGGTCCACCACCGTGGACGATGATCGGCTTGATCCCGACGTAGTGGAGCATCGCCACATCGTCGGCGAACGTCGATCTGAGATCTTCGTCCACCATGGCGGAACCGCCGTACTTGATGACTACCGTCGTCCCACGGAACCGCCTGATGAATGGCATCGCCTCGGAGAAGATCCCCGCCTTTCCCATCGTCTTTGCGATCCGCGGTTTTATCGGTGTCGGCACGGAATGACCGGTCACGGCATCCACCCTTCAGTTGGTAGTCCAGTTGATTCTTTGAATCCGAACATGAGATTGGCGCACTGGACCGCTTGGCCGGCAGCACCTTTCACGAGATTGTCGATGGCACACAGAGCGATGAGTCTGCCGGTGCGGTTCTCGAGGTGATACGACACCAAGGCGTTGTTGGATCCGACGACCCATCGGGTCTCGGGCGGCGTTGCGATGCGCTTCACAAAAGCTGAATCCGCGTAGTGCGCATCGAACGCACGTGTGATGTCCTCGATCGTCGTCCCGGCATGGACATGGAGATACACCGTCGACAGGATGCCTCGCTGCATCGGCACGAGATGCGGTGTGAAGAGGAGGTCCACATCGTGTTCCGCCCCCACCGACAGCGCTTGGATCATCTCGGGCTGGTGACGATGCTCGAAGATCTTGTACGCCTTGACCGACTCATCGATGGCACCGAATCGCAACCCGTCGGTTGCCCCCCGTCCGGCCCCTGAGACACCCGACATCGCGTCAACGATGATGCCACTCGATTGGACAAGGCCCGCATCGAGCAGTGGTGCGATCGGGAGTATGGCTGAGGTCGGATAGCAACCGGGAGCAGCCACGCGGTCCGATGAGGCAATGCGATCGGCGAACAGTTCGGGGAGTCCGTAGGCCCACTTCCCCAGCTGATCGGGGTGTGGGTGTGGCGTCCCATATGCCTGCTCGTACCGAGCGACGGAATCCAGCCTGAAGTCGCTGCCGAGATCCACGACCTTGACCCCTCGCTGGATCAACTCCATCGCCGGGATGGCTGATGCGCCGTGGGGCATCGCAAGAAACGCGACATCGATATCGACGAATCGATCGGGATCGAACGCTTCGAGCCGACGATCTCCGCCGCCGAGATGCGGGTGGACATCGCTGAGGGCGGCACCCGCGTTGCTGTGAGCCGTCAGAAGCTCGACGGAGAATTCGGGATGATTGTCCAGGAATCTGATGAGCTCGCCACCTCCATATCCGGAGGCACCAAGCACTGCTGTAGTTGGCATCAGAGCAGTATACGTATATGCGTGCAGTACGCATACTCCTGTTCCCTGGTGGATGCCCGATACCCGACCGGAGGCTGCGAACGGGACGGCTGCGCGGTCGGTGGCGGTTCTCTAGGCTGCTCGCAGGCCACGAGAGGAGGCGGAGATTGGGGCAGCTGAAGCTTGGCGCGATCGTGTCGCCGTTCGAGGATCCGAAGAGCGGTGTCGCCCCGCCGTGGGGGGCGATCAAGGAAGCCG
>CBDUOH010000109.1:0-5384 GCA_965368815.1 uncultured Acidimicrobiia bacterium | reverse complement strand
TTCGACTCCAGAATGCACCCCACATGTCATTGACGCCAACACGCCAAGCTTCCCTTGCGACCATCGTGATCGCAGATCCTGCTGGCGGCATCGAAACGACGCTCGCCGCCCTCGACGCGCAAGTGTACGAGCAGGTCGGGGTGGTTGTCGTCGGTGATGGCCACGTTCCTGACACGACGGTGGCTGGTCGGCGGGTGGTGACACGCGACACGATCGATGAGGTGGTGGCGAGTCTCCCTCCTGCGGTGACACATGTTTGGATCCTGCGTGAAGGTGCAATCCCGAGACCCGACGCGGTGTCAGCGTTGCTTGCTGACATGGATCGGACCGATGCAGGCGTCGCCGGCTCGAAGGTCGTCCGCGGGGCGGAACAGACACTGGTGTCCGTGGGTCTGATCACCGATGTGTTCGGTGTCACCTACACCGGGATGGACTCCCGAGAGCGCGATCAGGGCCAATACGACGTTGTCCGTGATGTTGCTGCCGTGGCGGGCGTGTCGATGTTGGTCCGACGCGATCTCCTCGTCGGACTCGGTGGTATCGACCCCACGATGTCCCCGGTACCTGCAGCGGTCGACTTCTGTCAACGGGCTCGGCTCAAGGGAGCGCGTATCGTCATCAGTCCCGCCTCCGTCGTCGATTTCCCGCCTCCGTCGGACAAGGCCGGCCGCTGGCGAGACGAAGCCAGTCGGATTCGGTCGATGCTCAAGGTGTACGGGGCGCTCACCCTGGCGTGGACGATCCCACTCGAGTTTCTGATCGGTGTCGTGGAGGCGTTCATTTCCATGTTCCTCGGCCGATGGTTGTTCTTCGACCTCGCTCGCGCGTGGGGGTGGAACATCGTCCTGCTCCCGTCGACGCTCGGTGCACGGCGGCATGCCCGTCAGGGCAGGGTTGCCGGCGACTCCGAACTGTTCCGATTCCAACGTCGCGGCAGTGTGCGGGTTTCGCGCCTGGCCAAAGCGGTCGGTTCCTCGTTGCGTAAACGTCTGCCGGGTGATGACCGATTGTCGATTGATTCCATCGGCAGCGACGTGAGACAGCCTGCGTTCGTCGTCGGTGTTCTTGCGGTGTTGTTCGTGTTGCTGTCGTCGCGCAATATCTGGTCGGACGGGCTGCCTTCCGTCGGTTTCACGTTGCCGTTCCCCATCGATGGCTGGGATGCGCTCCGAGCGTATGCCGGAGGTTGGAATCCGGCGGGGCTCGGGAGTCCTGATCCGCTTCGGCCGTTGATAGCTGTTGCGGGATTGGCCAAGGTCGTCACCCTCGGCTCGGCAACGCTGGGGGAGTACGTGCTCGTGGCGGGATCAATGCTGAGCGGGCTGTGGGGCATGACGCGTCTGTTGCGGACATGGTCGATTCCGGCAGCCCCCGCGCTCGTTGCCGGGGTGGTCTACATCGCCGGACCGACGGCCCAGGGAATCGCCGGCAACACATTCGTCGGGACGACCATCGCCCTTGGTGTCCTTCCATGGGCGCTGCGCGTGTGTCTGGCCCCTTTGTCCGACGGCGTGTGGAACGCCGTGATCCGAGGTCTTGGGGTCGTGTTGGTGTTCGGAGCGCTCGGCGCGCTCTCCCCGTTGCTGCTTCTCGTGCCCACGCCGGTATTGGCTGTCCACGCTGTGATTCGCTACGCAAGGGAGACCGCTTGGAGGGGGCTGCTCCTGTCCATCATCGGCACGGCAGGCGGTGCGCTGTTGCTGAGCCCGTGGATCTGGAGCGCCGGGCTTCTCGGTGTCGCGCGCGACGGGTATGCATTCTGGGATGTGTCGCCCGTGATAGCGATCGCGGGAGCGGCGGCGGTCATGGCCTCGGTTGTCGCAGCGAAGGGCGATTACGGCCTGGTCGCCGGATGGGGAGCGTTCCTCGCCGGTGCGGGGTACCTCGGGTCGCGTGCGGGAAACCTCGGATACGGAGCAGAATTCGAATCCGTGTCGCTCGCCGTTGCAGGACTCGGACTTGCCGTCTCCATCGCGGTTGTCTCCGAGCTCGTCCTCTCCTCTGGCATCGCGACATGGCGCCGCGTCGTACTCGGAACGGGCGCGCTCGGGGTGCTGTTGCTCGTCGCCGCCTCGATGACGATCGTCGTCGGTGGCCGTTCAGGACTCCCCGGCGACGTGTATCAGGACGTGTTGGCATTCGCATCGGCTCGCGATGGTGAAGCCGAGATCTCACGGATCCTGCTCGTGGGTGCCGCAGCGGACATGCCGGGCGATAGTCGTTCCGTCCAGAACGGTGCCTATCGGGTCGTGTCTGCCACAGGTCCCGATCTCGGTGAGGCGCGGCTGGCGCCGCGTCTGGAATTCGACGAACTGCTGGAGGCCAAGCTGATCTCGATCATCGATGGGGAAACCAAGCGTGCCGGTGGAGAGCTCGCATCGTTCGGTATCAAATGGATCGTGGTGATCGGCGACAGCTCAGGCAGCGATGCCGAACCAGCTCCGCTGGCATGGCGGAACGTGTTCGCCGGACAGCTCGACCTGCTCCCGCTGTCGTCGAGTACGGGCGATGCGATCTTTGTGACGGATATTGCCTCGGTGTCCCGCGCTCTGACTTCGACTTTCGTGTCGTGGCCGCGCATCGGGTGGACGTATGTCGGGGCCCCCGAGGCCGGGCGCAGGGTGTTCGTCGCCGAGAATCCCGATGACGGATGGGGGCCCGAACCCCGCGTGACGGTGGGATCGCTCAACGAGGTGTCGGCCGACGCTGGTGTGGTGACCTATCGCGCGGACGAGTCCCGACGACTCCAGGTGATCGCTGTTGCCATCGCCATAGCTCTGATGGTCGGGACCATCGGAGTGGCGCGGAGGCTGCGATGAGACGCTTCGCCCTCCTGGTGCTTGCCGGTGCGCTTGCCTTCGTCGGGTTCGTCCAAGTGGCCCCGCAGACGCCCGATGCCCCGGCGTTCGGCAGCACCGACACCACGGAGCCCGATGGCGCTGCCGCACGCCCGAGCGCCTGGTACTGCCCGTGGGTCGAAGCCGGCGATGTTGTGGACACCGAAATAGTCGTGGCGTCCGATGTCGATGTCGATGTGAGTCTCACGTTGCTCGACCCGGTGTCGAATACCGAACCGACGGTGTTCGCATTCGACCTCGTTGGTCCCGGTGGCGCTGGCATCGACGTCGGCACGATTGCACGCCGTGGCGAATCGCCTGCGATCGTCGAGGTCTCGGACGGCCCCGCCGCCGTCGTTGCCATGCAGCATTCGGATGCCTTTGTCGCCGGGGATCGCTGTGTCGTCTCGGTCCCGAAGACCTGGTATCTCACCGGCGGATCGACCCGCACCGGGACGTTCACCGAGCTGCGTCTGTTCAATCCCTTTGCCGACAACGCCGAGGTGACGATCACGGCGTACTCCGAGTTCAACCTCGACCTCGTGGCCGAGTTCGACTCGTTCGACGTCGCGGGCCGATCGTGGACAACCATCGACATGGAGCCGTTCCTGCCGTTCCGTGATCAGCTGGTGTTCACGGTCGAGACCAACGCCGGTTTGGTCATCCCCGCACTTGTGCGAATCGATGACGGGGGCGAGGCCATGATCCCCGGCACGGGACCATCGGAAACCTGGGACTTCCCGATCGCCACGCCGGGTCAACTCGAACCGTTCATTTCGGTGATGTCCGCAGGGGGAGACGACATCACGGTCACGGTTGATGTGGTGACCGAGACCGGCACCGTTCGTGGTGCCAGGGAGGTCACCGTCGGAGTGTCGACGCCGGTGCTGATTCCTCTCGCGGACATTGCTGCACCACCGTTCGGCGTGCGTCTGCGTGCCTCAAGCCCTGTTGCTGCGTCCGTGGTGGGTCTGGTTCCCGAGCCGGATCCCGATGAGCTGCCCGGTGATCCGGGCGAGGGCGACGGCACCACCACATCGATCGCCGGCTCGGATACGACGACGACTTCAATCCCCATCACCGAGGCTTCCTTCATCCGCGGACTTGCGGGCACGGTCGGCGCAGCCGCTGCCTCGTCGCAATGGATCGTCCCCTTCGGGACGTTGCTCGACGGTGAGACGACCGTGTGGGTGATGAACGGGGGAGCTGACGACGTGACCGTGGCCGTCCAACCGTTGGCCGAGAACGACCTGCCACCGTTCGAGGTGGTGGTGCTCGCCGGCACGATCCTTCCCATCCCTGTCGATGCGGGTGTCGGCACGTTCGGGTACTCCCTGTCGAGTACCGGCCCCGTGTCTGCAGGCTGGGCCGTCGTGAGCGAGCGCGGCGTCGGTCTGTTTGCTGGGATAGCCGCACAGTGACGGATCAGGCGGCGCGGCTTCTGATCGTATTGGGGGTGGTCGTGCTCGCTCTCGCGGTGGCGGCGATTGCGACGCGACTCCGCAAACCGATGCATCCATCTGTCGTCGTCAATGACCTTGCGGATCGTCCCGGCATCGTGTTGTTCACGTCCACGGACTGTTCGAGGTGCAAGAAGGCGATTTCCCGGCTGAAAGAAGCCGGACTTGGATTCAGGGAAGTCACCTATGAGCTCGAGCCGCATCAGTTCGAATCGTGGGGAGTCGTTGCAGTGCCGCTCGCGGTGGTGGTCGACGGATCAGGGACCGCCACCGGCGTTCTGAGCGGAGTGCCGTCGGCCAGGGCGCTCAGGGCGGCGGCGACGAAAGCCGGGATCGAGCGATGATCCGAGCGCTCTCACTGTGGTCCTTGGCCCGTGGCACCGTGTCGCCTAGCTTGGCCTACCCATGAATCCACCTTGTGTCCGATGCCAGGGAAGGGCAACAACGATGCTCACGTACAGCCACGCCGGAGCGACGGCGTACCTCGATGCCGTGCGCGGGCACGAGAAGAGCTACGACGGCATCTTGCTGTGCGAGTTGCACGCGCGGCGGTTCTCCGCGCCGAGGGGGTGGTCGACCATCGACCGCCGTTCGGGCCCCCATGACAACCGTGAACCATCTGTCCCACCGCTGGCGGACCACCACGAGGACCACAGCTGATGCCGATAGACCGCGATGTCCTCGACGCAGTCCGCGAGATGGAGGAGCCTGAGCTTCGCCGACTTTTCATGCTTGCCCGCGCACGGCTCGAGCAGCACGGGCACACGTTCCCCGATGCAGGACCCGAGGTCAAGATCCGGAAGAAGATGGTCAAATGCGGAAAATCGTCGTGCACGACGTGCCCCCATGGCCCGTACATCTATGCGTACTGGGACGAGGACGGCAAGCGGAAGTCCAAGTATCTCGGGCGGGATGTCGACATGCCTGAGGCTGTGGACGGCTGAGATCGTCCGCTGCTGTGCCACCGCGATTGACACCAGTTGTGGGCGCCCGCTGGCATACTGGCATTGGCCGTTGGGCAACGGTCGATTATCTTGGAGGGCATCATGGAAAACGCACCCGATACAGGTCTCACGTGTGTCTCATG
>CBDUOH010000108.1:0-5502 GCA_965368815.1 uncultured Acidimicrobiia bacterium | reverse complement strand
GACACCGGTAATCTTGGATGCTGAGAGCACAACGAACATCACCTCGACACGGGAGCAGGCCATCGTGAGCCACGATCCATTCGCAGCAAGGGCATCGATCGACACACCGCTTGGTGAACGCACAGTCTTCCGACTCGATGCGCTCAAGGACATGGGTGACATCGACTCACTCCCGTACTCGATCAAGGTCCTCCTCGAATCCGTGCTCAGGAACCACGACGGACGTGTCGTCCGCGATGACGACGTTCGCGGCGTCGCCCAGTACGACGCGTCCAAGGTCGGAACCGACGAGATCGCCTTCAAACCCGGTCGGGTGGTCCTCCAGGACTTCACCGGCGTACCCGCCGTGGTTGATCTCGCAGCGATGCGAGCAGCCATTGTCCGCATGACCGGAGATGAATCCGCCGCCCAGAAGGTCAACCCTCGTGTGCCGGTTGACCTCGTCATCGACCACTCCGTCCAGGTCGATGCATTCAACTCACCCGATGCGCTCGGAATCAACTCCGACCTCGAGTTCGAACGCAACCGCGAGCGGTACGAGTTCCTGAAATGGGGACGCTCGGCCTTCGACAACTTTTCCGTGGTGCCACCAGCGACAGGCATCGTCCACCAGGTGAACCTCGAGTATCTCGCCAAGGTCGTGTGGGACTCCGGTGGGGTCCTATACCCGGATTCGCTCGTCGGAACCGACAGCCACACCACGATGATCAACGGACTCGGCGTCGTGGGCTGGGGTGTCGGAGGTATCGAAGCCGAGGCAGTGATGGTCGGGCAGCCGATATACATGCTCTTGCCCGAGGTGGTCGGGTTCAGGCTCACGGGCAAATTGCCTGATGGCGCAACGGCCACCGACCTCGTTCTTGTTGTCACCGAGATGCTCAGAAAGCATGGAGTCGTCGGGAAGTTCGTCGAGTTCCACGGTCCGGGTCTGAGCGACATGCCGGTGGCGAACCGGGCGACGATCGCCAACATGGCGCCTGAGTACGGTGCGACGGTCGGATACTTCCCTGTCGATGATCGAACCCTCGACTATCTGCGGCTGTCGGGACGCGCCGAGCCGCTCATCGATACCGTCGAGCAGTACTACAAGCTCCAGGGCATGTGGAGGGACGACGATCGGAAGATCACCTACAGCTCGAACCTCGAACTCGACATGTCGACGGTGGTTCCATCGCTCGCCGGACCCAAGCGACCTCAGGACCGCATCGAACTGACGAACATGAAGCAGCAATGGCACATCGATCTCAAGAATCAGCTGCGCCCTGATGGGGGCGGACCCGGGAAGGCCGCCGATGTCCGGTCCGATGGTGCGACCTTCGACCTCACAGATGGAAACGTTGTGATCGCTGCGATCACATCGTGCACGAACACATCGAACCCCGAGGTGATGATCGGAGCAGGACTCGTGGCCCGCAAGGCCCGCCGGCTCGGCTTGAACCGCAAGCCGTGGGTCAAGACGTCGCTGGCCCCCGGTTCGAAGGTGGTGACGGAATACCTTGAGAAATCGGGACTCCTGACGGACCTCGAAGAAGTGGGCTTCTACACGGTGGGGTACGGCTGCACGACGTGCATCGGCAACTCGGGCCCGCTGCCGACTGACATCAGCAAGGCAATCCACGAACACGACATCGTGGCCGCTTCCGTGCTCTCGGGGAACCGCAACTTCGAGGGGCGGATCAGCCCTGACGTCCGTGCGAACTATCTTGCCAGTCCGCCGCTCGTCGTGGCCTACGCCCTGGCAGGAACCGTTGACATCGACCTGACGACGGAGCCGATCGGTCAGGACGACGACGGCGAGGATGTCTACCTCGCCGATATCTGGCCGACGCAGGAGGAGATCGCACGAACGATCGCCGAATCGCTCTCAACCGAGCAGTTCACGCGCGAGTACGGAGCCGTGTACGACGGTTCATCGGAATGGCAGAACATCGCCGATGAGGGCGGTGCGCTCTTCGACTGGGACCCTGCTTCAACGTACATCCAGGAACCACCGTTCTTCCGGGACCTCGGTCCCGATCCGGTTCCGCTCCAACCGATCTCGGGAGCGAGGGTGCTGCTCAAGCTTGGGGACTCGATCACGACCGACCACATCAGCCCTGCTGGCTCGATCGGGAAGGACACTCCCGCCGGGCGGTTCCTCCTGGACGCCGGAGTCGAACAGCGCCTCTTCAACTCATACGGGTCCCGCCGTGGCAACGACCGGGTTATGGCCCGCGGTACGTTTGCGAACATCCGTGTCCGCAACCAAATCGCACCGGGGACCGAAGGCGGTTGGACCACCGACTTCACCGACGGCGAGGTTCGGTCCGTGTACGAGGCGAGCCTCAACTACCAGGCCGCTGCCACGCCACTGGTGGTTCTTGCCGGCGGGGACTACGGGATGGGGTCGTCGAGGGACTGGGCAGCGAAAGGGACATTCCTGCTGGGTGTCAAGGCGGTCATCGCCACGAGTTACGAGCGGATACACCGTTCGAATCTGGTCATGATGGGTGTCCTGCCCCTGACATTCGCCGAGGGCGACAGTGCCGATTCACTCGGTCTTGACGGGACCGAGGTCTTCGACATCGATGTCGACGACAGTCTTGTTCCGCGTCAGGAGATCCCCGTCAGGGCCACCAAGTCCGACGGCTCGGTCGTCGAGTTCACGGCGACCGCCCGATGCGACACCCCCATCGAAGTCGACTACCTGCGCCACGGCGGAATCCTGCACATGGTCGTCCGAGAGATGGCTTCCTGAGGATTCGGTAGCGACACTCGGAGGGGATCGGTTTTCGGCCTCGCTGACACGTTTCCCTTTGGGGTACGCTCGATCCATGCAGTCAGATGCCGAATCCGTGGACCAGTATCTCGCCGAGCTGCCCGATGATCGGCGCAACGCGATCGAGACCGTTCGGGACGAGATCCTGCGTCGTCTTCCCGACGGCTACGTCGAATCCATGAATTGGGGGATGATCGCCTACGAGGTTCCGCTCGATGTCTACCCCGACACCTACAACCGTAAACCGCTGATGTATGCCGCACTTGCCAATCAGAAGAACCACATGGCTGTCTACCTGAGCGGGGTGTATGCCGATCCGGCTGCCACGGACGGGTTCCACGAGCGATACCGGGCGACCGGCAAGAAACTCGACATGGGAAAGTCGTGTGTTCGGTTCAGGTCGATCGACGACCTGCCTGTTGAGCTGATCGGTGAAACCATCGCATCGCTGTCCCTGGAGGCCTTCATCGAGCTCTACGAGCGATCACGAGGGGCTTGAGGATCGTCGGGTCCACCGGCACTGCTACACGGAATCGACGAATCGATCGATCGCCGATTGATTCGGGATACGGATCCACGTGAGATGCGACCATCGCGGGTCCCGGCTCGCTCCGGCGTACCGATCGCGTGTCGCTGTGTGGCGCGTCCAGGTCCACATGACGATATTGATGGTGGGGTCGGGATGGACGAGGTTCGTCCATGATTCGCGGTTGCCGTTCCACAGTTCTTGGCGGGTGAAGGCCCGCTTCAGGCTCCGGGTCCCTACACGCCACATGGTCGTCGCGCGGGAAAGGTCGAGCCAGATGACCGTGTCCGCCCTTGTCCACAGGATGTCCTGCACACCGGTTCTGTGGTAGTTGCCGTCCACCACCCATGCGTCTGAGTTGACGACCGCCTGCACCCGCGATCGGAAGTCCTCGTCCGGCAACGGTTGCCAGTTGGGCTGGTGGTAGATCGAGTCGAGCTCGACATGCTCGATGTCGAGACGGGCCGCAAGTGTGCGTGCAAGCGTTGTCTTGCCCGAACCGGAACTGCCGACGATCGAAATCCGACGCATGGGTGCAGCTTACGAATCTCCCAACCGGGGGGCTCGATCGAAGCGGTCACGGTGACGTGTCGCCGTCGAGTGACAGTTCGAGGAAGTGCCGGACTCTCAGGATCCGGAGCACAGCTCGGATCAGACGTGGGATTGCAGGCCATGCCTCGTCACGACCCACGAGTCTGGCGCTCGTCACGCCTTCGATGTGTCCGCGGCTTTCGACACTCGCTGGTCCATGCAACACGTTGCGCACCCAATCGGATTGTGGACCATAGGTGAGGGCGATCACGAGGTGGCCTTCACGGACGAATGTGTTCACCGGCGTCGCGAACTCGGATCCCGTCACTCGGCCCACATGGTGCACGACGGCGAAGTTGGCGAACCGACGGGCGATCGGCTCAAGGAGCCTGTTGGTGAACCGCTTGTTGAAACGAGCAATCAAGCGGGGTAGTGGCATGGCTTCGGCGGCCTACTCGGCCGGGAGCCAGGTCTCGAGCTGCACGCCGAGTCCATCGGCGATGCGGTTGACATACGCGTAGTACGCAACCACTTCACAGATGTCGAGGATGTCTCTGTCGGAGAACCCGACGAGACGCAAAGCATCCACATCGGCCTCGGTCATGTCTTGGGGGTCCTTGGTGAGCTTTTCGGCATACCGGAGCATCGCCGTCCGTTTGGTACCGATCGGAGCCGTCCGCCAGTCCGCCTCGATTGCTGAAAGGAGGCTGTCATCCTTGAGCAGCCGGCGCAGACCACGCCGGTGATGTACCACTCAGTAGTGGCAGTCGTTCACGCTGCTGACAACCAGGGCGATGAGCTCTCGTTCGACCTTCCGAAGCGATTTGGTTCCCGACATCGCAGATCGGTAGAGGGCGTTGTGCGCCGCCAAGCCGGCCGGATGCAATGCGTGGACCTGCATGATGTTGTCAACGCGACCGTGGTCCGAATCGACCACGGATGCGAACAACTCCCCGAGCGGACCTTCCCACGTGTCCTCGCGTGGTGTCTCGATCCATGCCACCGTGTCAGGTGCCGGACGCGTGTTCGAGTTCGACCGATACAGGGCGGGCAGCGGCACTCTCGAGGAGCCCGCGCACGATCCCCTGATCGAGGCGACACAGCACATCCGGTTCGTCGGTGGGGTCACCGCTGAGTGGGCAGAACCGGGCCACGATCCGATTCTCGGATGCGACGGTCGACGCACCCAAGCCTCGGCCCATCATCGAAGTAGCGACCGCAAGGGCGGCAACCTCGTACCCATCGTCATCGGGCACGCCGATTTCGGCTCCGAGCTTGACGCCGTAGTCGTGTCCCAACCTGAAGGCGATGTCGCCAGCGGTTCCGTCGTCGAGTTCCTCGATCACACCGACCAGCAACTCGGCCAGTGCGTCGTACTTCCTCGCCGAATACTGGACGGAAACGGCCTTGTCGGTGGCGACATAGTGCTTGGCCGGTCTGCCTGCAGTCCCTGCGGACTTTGCCGTGTCCGACACCTGGATGTACCCGTCGGTCACCAGACGTTCGAGGTGATGACGCGCAACGTTGGGATGGATCTGGAAATTCGCCGCAATCTGGCTCGCTGTCACGGGTCCCTGTGATTCACGGATCATCACGTAGATTCCGCGACGAGTTGCATCACCGAGGGCCCCCGTGATGGTCTCGATCTGCTGGTCAAAACTTGAATCAGCCATGCCACCCTCTTTCA
>CBDUOH010000107.1:0-5612 GCA_965368815.1 uncultured Acidimicrobiia bacterium | reverse complement strand
TCGTAAGAAGATTCGGCATGTGAGAAACCACCAAGGATTATGTACGCGATCATCCGCGCCGGCGGGAAGCAGGCAAAGGTTCACGAGGGCGATGTGCTCGACGTCGAACGCATCAAGGGGTCTGACAAGGTGTCGTTCACGCCGCTGTTGATCGTCGCTGATGACGGCTCCGTCATCTCGGATGCTGGTGTTCTCGGCAAATGCACGGTCAGCGCCGACGTGGTCGGCGAGGCTGCCGGGCCGAAGATCGACATCTTCAAGTACAAGAACAAGACCGGATATCGTCGCCGCCAAGGTCATCGTCAGAAGTACACCACGATCAAGGTCACCAAGATCAAGACTGCAGGCACGCCGAAGAAGAAGGCAGCCAAGGCTCCCGAAACTTCCGATACCGATGCCTCCGAGGAGGAGTAGCGATGTCAAAGACCAAAGCAAGCGGCTCAACCCGGAACGGTAGGGACTCGAAGGCGAAGCGCCTCGGGCCAAAGGTGTTCGACGGTCAGGTCGTCAACGCGGGCGCCATCATCGTCCGCCAACGCGGTACCAGGATCCATCCCGGTGACAACGTGGGTCGCGGCAGTGATGACACGCTGTACGCGCTGGCGGAGGGCACCGTCAAGTACGGCGCACGTCGTGGACGACGCCAGGTGTCGGTAATCTCAGAATCCTGACTCCGTCCGAGATTCACGCAACCGGGTCGACCGCATGGTCGGCCCTTTTGCTTTCGGGGGCGCTCGACGATTGCCACGACGCCGCCGATGCCGTCTAGCGTTGTGAACCTCAGATCCGAGGAACCATGTTTGTAGATCGCGTCAGATTGACATTGCGAGGCGGCAACGGAGGCGCCGGTGTGTCCTCGTTCCTGCGTCGCAAGGGTCTCCCCAAAGGCAAGCCGAATGGTGGTTCCGGCGGCTCAGGTGGTGACGTCGTCCTCGTTGCGGACTCCTCGGTTCCCACGCTGTTGCGATACGAACGTCACCCTGTGTGGAAGGCGCCGAGTGGGACGCACGGAGAGGGCGAACTCAAACACGGCAAACGTGGCGAGAGCCTCGTCCTTCCTGTCCCCCTCGGGACGATGGTGCACGATGTCGACGGTGTTCTCATCGCGGACCTCGTCGAGGAGGGTCAGACGGTCGTTGCCGCCCGCGGAGGGAAGGGCGGGAAGGGCAATGCAGCCTTCGTGTCGCCGAACCGCAAGGCACCGACATTCGCGGAGCAGGGGGAGTACGGGGAGGAAACAGAGGTCACCCTCGAACTCAAGCTTTTGGCCGATGCGGCGATTGTCGGGTACCCGAACGCGGGCAAATCGACGTTGATCTCCCGGGTGTCGGCGGCGAAGCCGAAGATCGCCGACTATCCCTTCACCACGCTGGAACCGAACCTCGGCGTGGTCACGATAGGCGAGCGCGAGCTCGTCCTCGCCGACATACCCGGCCTCATCGAGGGCGCAGCCACCGGGAAGGGGCTGGGTCACGAATTCCTTCGCCACACCGAGCGTGCACGGGCCCTGATCGTTCTCATCGACCCCAGTTCCCTCCAAACCGACTCGCCCGGACGCCAGCTCGACGTCCTGTTGTCCGAGCTCGCGGAACACGATCCAGCGCTTGCTGCACGGCCACGGGTTGTCGCGCTCTCGAAGTCGGAGTTGTTGACGGAAGGCGAAATCGAAGCGCTCGATCTGCCCGCTGGGACGCTCGTGATCTCGGCAGTCACCGGTGACGGCCTCGATGACCTGATGTACCGGGTCGCTGAAGCTGTGGACGAGAGTGCGACCCAACCGGCCGAGACGGACCGTGAGGGGTTCGTGCTGCATCGTCCCCTCCGTGACGGCTTCACCATTCGCCGAGATGCAGGTGCGTGGGTCGTGGAGGGCATTGCCGCCATCCGGGCCGTCAACCTCTCGGATCTCACGAATCCCGAGGCAGCGGACTTCGTCGCCAAGCGTCTTGAGGCCTACGGGATCGTCCGGGGTCTCGTCGAAGCGGGTGCCGAAGCAGGTGACGACGTCCGGATTGGTTCCATCGTCTTCACGTTCGACCCCGAGTCCGCCGGCGATGAAGAGGCATACCTATGAGGCACGGATTGTCCACCGGTGACGCCGTTGTGTTGAAGGTCGGTTCGTCGAGCCTTTCCAGCGCAGAAGGCGGTATCGACGAATCCGCCGTCCATCGTGTTGTCGAGCAGGTCGTCGCCGTCATGAAGTCCGGCCACCCGACCGTCCTGGTGACCTCCGGGGCCATATCAGCAGGGTTCCCTTCTCTCGGTCTCACACAGCGTCCCACGGCGATTGCAGACCTCCAGGTCGCTGCGGCGGTCGGTCAGACACGACTGATGGGCCGGTATTCATCACTTTTCGGGGAACACGGGATCGAAGTGGGTCAGGTGTTGTTGACGCGCGATGTGCTCGGTAACCGAGGCCAGTATCTCAACGCACGCGCAGCGATGACCCGCATGCTCGAAATCGGTGTCGTGCCCATCGTCAATGAGAACGACACGGTTGTGGTCGACGAGGTCAGGCTGGGGGACAACGACCGCTTGGCGGCGATTGCGTCCCACCTCGTCGGTGCATCGATGCTCGTCATCCTCACCGACACGGCCGGGCTCTTCACCGATGACCCCCGCCTCACCGAGGACGCACAGCTGTTGGCCGCGGTCCGGCATTCCGACGAGATCCTCGACCGCATCCACGCGATGTCGGGGAAGGGTGCTCTCGGCTCCGGTGGGGTGGCTACCAAGGTCGTGGCTGCCAGGATGGCGGCGTTCTCCGGGATTCCGACGGTCATTGCACCGTCACAGGATCCCGATGCGGTGCTCACAGCGGTGGCCGGTGGTGAGGTCGGGACATGGATCGAGCCCCGCGAACAGTCGCTGTCATCTCGCAAGCTGTGGATCGCTTTCGGGCTACCTGCGGCCGGGTCGATCATCGTGGACGCCGGGGCGGCCAGTGCGCTCTCGAATCGCGGCACGTCGCTGCTCGCCGTGGGGGTCTCGTCGGTCACCGGAACGTTCGTCGAAGGAGACGCGGTTGAGGTCGTTGACGACCGCGGGCAGTTGTGTGCGAAAGGAATTGTGCGGGTCGGTGCCGATGAGCTTCGGGCGAACGGTCGTCTGCATACGGCGGAGTTCGGCTCGGAGGTCATCCATCGCGACGACATGGTCGTCTTCTGACTCGCCATCGGTCCCAATCGCTCGATCTGCTCGGCTAGCCTCAGCGCGATGACCACAGACTGGCAGACCCCCGACGACGTCCTCGTGGACCTCGAGCGTGCCGGCTACCTCGGAGACCGACGGATTGCCCAGGTTGTGTATCTGGCATCTGCCCTCGACAAGCCGATCCTTGCCGAAGGACCTGCTGGCGTCGGGAAGACGGCGCTCGCCATCGCTCTCGCCGAGGCGACCGGGAGACGGCTGGTTCGCCTGCAGTGCTACGAGGGGCTGGATGAAGCCAAGGCGCTCTACGAATGGGACTATCACAAGCAGCTCTTGCGGCTCCAGTCAGACGAAGGGGCGTCATGGTCCGATATCGAGGGCGACATCTTCTCCGAGCCCTTCCTGCTGACTCGGCCACTTCTCGAGGCCATCCGATCCGATGAACCCGTCGTGCTGTTGGTGGATGAGGTGGATCGTGTCGAGGTGGAAACCGAGGCCCTGCTGCTCGAAGTGCTGGATTCCTACCAGGTGACCGTACCGGAGCTTGGGACCATGACGGCAGTGACGACGCCTCTTGTCGTACTCACGTCGAACAACACCAGGGAGTTGTCCGAGGCGCTCAAACGTCGGTGCCTGTACCTCCACGTTCCCTATCCGTCGATCGACCGTGAACGCGCAATTCTCACCGCACGCGTACCTGGACTCAACCAGATGCTTGCTGACAAGATTGCTGCGACGGTGGCGACCATTCGTTCGGTGCCCCTCCGGAAGGCACCGTCGGTGTCCGAGTCGATCGATTGGGCGCGGACGCTCATCGCGCTCGGCATCGAAGCGATCGATGACACGGTCACCGCCGAAACGCTCCACGTGCTGCTCAAGTATCAGGCCGACATCGAGAGGACGGCGAAGGAGCTCTCCCTCGACATCGGCGACACGTGACCATGATCGCTCGGCTCTCGGAGTTCATAGCCGAACTCAGGGACGCGGGGATTCCCGTGTCGATGGTCGAGACGATGGACGCGGCCGGTGCCCTTGAGCACACGGACCTGACGAACCCCGAGCACCTTCGTGCTTCGCTCGGTGCGACCCTCGTCAAGAACGGCCGGCACTACGACGTGTTCGACCGCACCTTCGACGTGTTCTTCGGCAGGGCAAGTGCCATGGAGCGTCCCGAACTCGAAGCCGAAGCGTCGGGAGGGGCGGCTCGTGCCATCGGTGCGGGGGGTGGAAGTGGCAATGATTTCTCCGATGCGATGATTGCCGCCCTGCTCGACGGCGACGGCGATCGCCTCCGCCGTCTCGTTGCCAGGGCAATTGACATGTACGCAGGGATGGAGCGCGGGCGCCCAGTCGGTGGTCGCTACTACGCGTATCGAGTGATGAGCAGGCTCGACGCCGACGACCTGCTTGCTCGCCTCCTCGCCGCCCTCGCGATGCTTCCCAGCGAGTCCGAACTTGATCAGCGAATACGGCGCTCCGAGGCTGAAGCGCTGATCGATCAGATCCGCACCGAACTCGAACGCGAGATCACCGCACGGCTTGTGGACGACCGCGGCGCCGCCCAGGTTGCAGCGTCGCGACGGATTCCCTTGATCGAGGACACGGACCTCATGCATGCGACCCGAGACGAGATAGCGGCCGTTGAACGGGCCGTGGCCCCGCTCGCCCGCAAGCTCGCGACGCGTTTGAGCCACCGTCGCAAGCGTGGTTCGCGCGGGACGTTGGATGTGCGCAGGACGATCCGCCGATCGCTGTCCCACGGCGGTGTTCTGCTTGAACCGCAGTTCAAACCCCCGAGACGATCGAAACCCGAGTTTGTGGTCCTGTGCGACGTGTCAGGGTCGATGGCGACCTTCGCCCGGTTCACCATGCAGCTTGCGTATGCGATCTCGTCGGAGTTGTCCAAGGTTCGATTGTTCGCGTTCATCGACGGTCTTGATGAAGTGACCGACTACTTCGGGTCCGGCGTCGACTTCGCCAGCGGATTGGTCGAGATGAGCGCACATGCCGATCTGGTCCGACGCGACGGGCATTCCGACTACGGATCATCCTTTGAGGACATGTGGACGAACTACGCGGATGCCATCACCTCGCGATCGACGGTGATCATCACCGGCGATGCCAGAAACAACTACCGCGACACCGGCGTCGAGTATCTCGACCGGATTGCTGAGAAGTCCCGCGCGCTGTTCTGGCTGAACCCGGAACCCAGGCGATACTGGGACACGGGCGACTCCGTGATGGGTCGATACATGCCGCTGTGTGACCGTGTCGACCAGGTCCGAACACTCCGACAGCTTGAATCCTTCGTGGAAGCAGCCGCGCTGCCTACGATACGAAATCTGAGAACTGCGTCGTAAGACCTATTGAGTTTTGCGGAAGACCGTCCGATGTAACGGGAACAGCTCAAAGACACGACCTCGGAGGGTCACCTTGCAATCGGTCCTCATAGTTGAAGATTC
>CBDUOH010000106.1:0-5785 GCA_965368815.1 uncultured Acidimicrobiia bacterium | reverse complement strand
TCAGTTCAAATCTGACCAGCCCGACGGATACGGAACCCCGGCTTCGGCTGGGGTTCCGTCGTTTTGTTGGCTCGTGGCTGCGGCCTTCGTTTCCTGCGGCGCTGCTTCCGCTCCGAGAAGGATTGGAGCCCCGTTACGAGCGTGAGGGCGGCCGATCGGCCACCCCCACGTTGCTCCGGGATGTCAGCTGTGTTCAGCCGTCAATACACCCGAGCGGTATCGCGCCGTTGGGTCCATGCGCAGCGAGCACACCGACGATTCCGTAGCCGCCAGCGACCGGATGGGGTGCATCCTTCTTGAGCTGACCATAGTTCAGCCCACTCTGACCGTAACTCGTGCCGAAGCAGTCGTTGAAGTCTTTGCCGTTACCGGCCAGGGCAGCACCAGCCATGCTGATGACCATCACAGCGGCAAGAGCCAAAACGAGAATCGTTCGTCGCATTCTGCCAACCTTTCTGTCAACACCTTCGCGTGTTCGAAGGCTTATCACATGGTTCGGAGCGAGGCGCGTTTCTGGATGGGCGCGGCCGATCGTGGACACGAGGCGTGGTTGCGGCGTTCGCAGTTCAGTGAACGATCAGGTCGTCGATGGGTGCGACCTGGACACGCCCGGAAGCCGCACGGGCGAGCTCGTCGTCGAGCGTCACGAGGGCGTCCGCCTGGAGTTGTGTGAGTGCGATGAACTCGGCGCGCTCGGTCGAGTCCCAGCCGAGGTCCTCGGCAATCTCCCAGGCACGACGTCTGAGCACCTTGTCGCCAAGCAAGCGGATCTTCATCGTGCTGAAGCTCGCATGGAGCGCAAGCCCGTCGTCCCGCGTCAGTCGGCCGCGTTGCACTTCCCCGAACAACGTATTGAGAACGCCCGATCGGATCGAGGAGGGGGCGACCAGTCTGCAATCGGGCGCCACGTTGAGTCCATTCGTCAGCAGATGCATGACGACAGAGACGTCAATCACGTACCTGACCACGGCGGTTTCCTTCGTCACGTGCGCTTTGCGTGCACGACGAAGTCGATGGCGGAGGTGTCGACATCGGGAACCGCCCGTGTCCGTTCACCGAGCTCGATGATCTCGAGATCCGTCACGAGCGGACCGATGCGGTCCTCGGACCACAGGATCTCGGGCACCGGTGGCCCGCCATGTCCGTCGTTCAGGTTGCGAAGCGCGTGGCCGACCCCGAACAGGCTGCCTCCCGGAGCGAGGGCGGCAATCGCATGGGAGAACACGTTCGCCAGATCGTCGGCGGGGAGGTGGAGATAGAAGATCAGGACGAGGTCGAATGTGCGGGCGGGTTCGTACGTGACCACATCGTCCACAACCCAATCGACGTCGGTATCGCCAGCCAGCTGTGACGCCTTGGCGATGCCGACAGGGGAGAAGTCGACACCCGTGACATCCCACCCTTGTCTCGCCAGCCATATGGCGTTGCGGCCCTCGCCACATGCGATGTCCAGTGCCGATCCGGTCGGCAGGGACTCGGCGAGCGGCGGGAGGAACTGATTCGGACCGGCTGACCACACGAGTTCGCTCGCCGAGTACCGATCGTCCCATCCAGAACTGTCCATGTCCGTACTCTACGACTGATCGTTGCTGGTCGATGCATCGTCCCCGGGCACGGCGTCGATGTGCGACGATACGTCGATGCATGAACCATGGGAACCGCTGTCGATCGATGCCGTCAGGCTGCGATTCGCGCCGTTCGACGTCGACTGGTGGGTGGCAGGTGGGCGCGCCATCGACCTGTTCCTCGGATGGGAGACCAGGCCGCATGAAGACATCGACATCGAGATGTTCCGGACCGATCGGGATGTGTTGTTCGATGTTTTTCACGGATGGAATCTGTACTTCGTGTCCGAGAGCCGGCTCCACCCCTGGGTCCGCGGCGAGGACATCGACGGTGATGTGTTCGGGGTGTGGGGCCGCCGGTCGGAGGATGCTCCGTGGGCGGTGGAGATCATGCTCGCCGACGGAGATTCCGAAACGTGGAAGTACCGACGGGACAATGCGATCACCTATCCCCGATCCGAACTGACGGCGCACGATCGCGAGGGCGTTCGCTACTGCCTGCCCGAGGTCCAATTGCTCTTCAAGGCGAAGAAACACCGGGCCAAGGACGACCTCGACATGGTGCGATGCCTTCACCGGCTCGATGCCGGGCAGCGGTCGTGGCTCAGTGATTCGATCCGTCGGGCCGAGCCGTCGCATCCGTGGCTCGAACTCATCCGTCAGGCCGAGATCGGGGGCGCCGAATGAACCGACTTCGTGGGTATCCTGCCCGTCATTAGCGGGTGTAGCTCAATGGCAGAGCCCCAGCCTTCCAAGCTGGTCACGCGGGTTCGACTCCCGTCACCCGCTCGACGATGGCAACCCCATCGGTTGGGCCCCCGTAGCTCAACGGGATAGAGCAGCGGACTTCTAATCCGCAGGTTGCACGTTCGAGTCGTGCCGGGGGTGCTGTTCGCCGTCGGTCCTCACACGGGCTCCACCGCCCACCACGGTCCCTGTTCAGACGATCCCAAGTCGCCAACCGGCCCTCCCCGGACTGTTTGCTGCGTGCGGTACCGGGCGGCACGGCAACTTCGGTGATGCCGGGCTTGACAGGTGTGTCCTAACACTGTATGTTTTTCCGAACAGTGTTAGGACACAGGGATTCGGTCATGACATCCATCCGGGAACGCCGCAGACGCGACACAGGACGCGACATCCTCGATGCCGCATGGCGGCTCGCCGAGGACACCGGCATCGCGGGGCTGTCCTTCAGGGAGGTGGCGAGGGAGGTCGGCATGCAGGCGCCGTCGCTGTACACCTACTTCGACTCCAAGGATGCCCTCCACGACGCCATGTTCGCTGAGGGATACCGGCAACTCGGCGAGGCAGTCACCGAGTGGACCGCCCAGGTCGATGGTCTTGAACCTGCCGAAGCCCTCGGCACCGTCATCGGGCTGTGGGTCGGGTTCTGTCAGGAGTCCATCGCGAGGTATCAGGTCATGTTCACGCGGGCCATTCCGGGATGGCGGCCGTCCGAGGAGGCGTATGCGGCGTCGCTGCAGGTGTACGAGCAGATGACGGCTGCGCTGCAATGGGTCGGCATCGCACGACCCGAGGATGTGGACCTGTACACAGCTGTCGCGAGCGGACTCGCCGCCCAACAGATCGCGAACGAGCCCGGAGGCGACCGATGGGCCCGCCTCGCTCCGACCGCAGCCCGGATGTTGCTGCGACACATTCAGGAGAGGAACGAATGACGACCACGAGCACCGACATCGCAACGGTCCAACGCATCACTTCCACCGAGGAAGCCGAACGCTTGGGTCTTGCCGCCTATGAGGCGCTCATCGCAGATCTTCGGTTGCTGACACCCCAGCAATGGGACACGACCACCGTGTGCGATCCGTGGACCATCGCCGACATGGTGCGGCACGTGCTTGGAGCAGCCAAGTCGAATGCTTCGTTCCGCGAGATGGTGCGCCAGCAGATCCACGGAGCGCGTCACAAGGCCGACTTCGGGGACAACGCACTCGATGCCACCAACGACCTCCAGGTGCTCGAACACCGGGGGTTGGAGCCCGACGAACTGGTCGCTGAACTCGTCCAGGTCTTCCCGGGGTCGGTACGGACCCGGGCGCGCCGACCGCGCATCATGAACCGGATCAACATCCCGGTCGACGCCGGAGGTTCGACGGCCGACGGAATGCCCCGTCGACTCAGCCTTGGAGAGCTGTTCCGCGTCGTATACACCCGAGATGTGTGGCTGCATCGGGTCGACATCGCCCGGGCATTGGGACGAGAACCTGCAATGGACCCCGTCGTCGATGGTCGCCTCATCGCCGACGTGGTCAAGGAGTGGGCCGACCGACACGGCGAGCCGTTCGACCTCCACCTGACCGGTCCCGCCGGTGGCCGATTCCGGCGTCCCGGCCCAGGGCCCACCATCGAGCAGGATGCCGTCGAGTTCTGCTGGCTTCTCTCAGGTCGCGGCACACCGGACACCGACGACCCCGGGGCATCCCTCCTCGCATACCGAGTCTTCTTCTGATCAGTAGCTGGTAGCCGTTCGAAAGGAGCAACAGATGCAAGCAATACAGACCGCGGGAGCCACGGATGTGAAGGTGGTCCGACCCGGCGAAGGCGACGTGGGCGACCTGGCCGACGGCGTCGGCGTCCAGTTCAAGATCGATGGATCGGACACGGGAGGTCTCGTGTCGATCGTCGAACACCCCTTCGACGTCGGCGCTCTCGTTCCGCCTCATATCCACCATCTCGAGGACGAGATCTCGTACGTGCTCGAGGGCCAGATCGGGTTTCGTTCCGAGGATCAGGAAGTCGTTCTCGAACCGGGCGGGTACATCGTCAAACCGCGCGGCCAGGTGCACGCGATGTGGAACGCAGGGCGCTCGCCGGCGAGGATGATCGAGGTCATCACAACAGCTGGGTTCGAGAACTTCTTTCGGGAGATGGCTGCGCTCGTTGCAACGGGCGCACCTGACATGGAGGCACTCGCCGAGCTGGCACGGGGCTATCAACTCCCGTTTGCCGAACCGGACTGGTTGCCCGATGTGATCCAACGGTATGGCCTGACTCCGCCTCCCATGTGAAACGAACCGTGCGCTTCTCCGACACTCACGGAGATGGCGCGCGTCACGGCGAAGCGAACCCGGTGCAGGGCGAAGCCGCTGCTGGATCCCACGTCGTCTGTCATCTGAACCGCCCTACACTTCCGCCGCACGCTTCGGTGGCCGACGCTGGCTTCCGGAGGGCTCATGGTGGCCGTAGCTCAGTTGGTTAGAGCACCGGGTTGTGGTCCCGGGGGTCGCGGGTTCAAATCCCGTCGGCCACCCCAAGTCGCGTCTCTCCCCCACACCGCGTGGGGGAGTAGCGCGTGTTTGTTCACGTTGAGGAGTGTCTGTGAAAACCGAGGTCAAAGAGTCCAGCCGTTTCGAGCGAACGCTCACGGTGTGGATCGGGAGCGATGAGCTCGCCGCAGCCAAGAAGAAGGTCGCATCCAAGATCTCATCGCAGATGAAGATCAAGGGCTTCCGCCCCGGAAAAGCACCACTCGCCGTTGTCGAGCGCGCCGCGGGCGCCGACTACGTCCGCTCCGAGGCAATCGACGAGGCGATCCAAAAGGTCGTCCCTGCAGCGATTGACGAAGCTGGTCTCGATGCAGTCACGGTTCCGTCGGTGTCAGCAGTGCGCGACGAGAACGAGGATGGCACCGTGGAGGTCGACGTGCTCGTCACGCTGTGGCCATCGCTCGACGCCCTCCCGGACCTCGGCGACATCGAGATCGAGGTCGAGAACCCCGAGGTGACCCAGGAAGCAATCGACGAACAGATCGATGCGCTTCGGAATCAGTTCGCTGAACTCGAGGACTACGACGGCGTGCTTGCCGACGGCGACTTCGCCATGATCGACATAGCCGTCTCCAAGGATGGCGAGGATGTGCCGGCCGCTTCTGCCAGCGACATGATGTACGAAATCGGCTCGGAGTCGTTCATCGAAGGTCTCGACGCGCTGCTCGACGGGGCCTCGGTCGGGGACACCGTCGACGGCGCCGCAACCCTGCCCGAGGGCTACACCGAACTCGGTGGACAGGAAGTCACGTTGTCGGTCACGATCAAAGAAGCGAAGAAAAAGGTCCTGCCGGAGTTGAGCGACGAGATGGTCGCCGACGCCACCGAGTTCGAGACCAAGGAAGAGCTGCTGGAAGCCCTTGAGAAGAACATGCTCGCCTACAACGTCCACACGCAGCGTTCGCTGCTCCAGGACAAGGTGATCCAGTACGT
>CBDUOH010000105.1:0-5786 GCA_965368815.1 uncultured Acidimicrobiia bacterium | reverse complement strand
CGAGATCATCGATGGGATGGTGGAGTTCGTCTTCTCCGAGATCGAAGTGCCCTCAGAAGAAGTCGAGTGGACCGATGCGATCCGCTCCCGCTGTCTGTCAACTCGCCGTGCGTTGCACCGTCACGAGTGGGCGGCTCCATTGATGGAGTCACGAACAACGCCCGGACCCCTATGTCTCCGACACCACGATGCTGCGATTGGGCATCTCAGGCGCGGCGGTCTCTCCAACGAACTTGTTGCCCATGCCTTCGCGATTCTTGACGCCTTCGTGTACGGGTTCTCGATCCAGGCGGCAGCACTACCCGGTAGGGCGAGGGACGAGCTGGTCAAGGTCGCGACAGAGTTCGACAACCGCGACATCATCCCTGACTTCCCACACCTCGCTGGGTTCGTCACCGACCGGGTGCTCCAGCGGGGCCACGGCTTCGAAGTCTCGTTCGAGTTCGGGCTCGACATTCTCATTGCGGGTATTGAAAGGACCGCCCAGAGGGCGATCTGGACTCAGCCTTCGTTGACAGCGATCGCTTCGAGCAGAACCCCACGGAACGCCGTCTCGTCGAAATCGTCGGGCGAGAAGTAGTCAACCGCCCTTCGGACACCGCCGAGACTGGCATTGAAGACGCCGTCGGGATCGGCGATTGCGGAACCCTTCGGAAATGTCACCTTCACCTTGTCCTTGTACGTCTCACCGGTACACACGATTCCGGCATGGGACCAGACGGCAACGCCAAGCGGGTTCGAGGGTTTGCGCCACTTGACCTCTTCGACGATGTCGGGATCCGTGTCCTTGACGACGGACCGGATCGTCGCGAGCAGTTCACCTCGCCAGTCTCCGAGCTCGGCGATCTTCCGCTCGATCAGTTCGTTCGCTTGCTGTTGCGCGTCGGCCATTCGTTCCGCCTCTCGGTGTCAGGTACGGGCAACGATAGAGCGTCGGTCAGTCGCTCTCGACGCTGCGGCACGGGTCAGAACGTGAGTCCGTGACGCTCGACGATGGGGAACGTCCCTTCGAAGTCGACCTTGGCACCGTATGTGTCTGCCAGCGGAATCAAACGCTCGGGTTCGTAGAGGTCCGGCGATGTATCCAGAAGGCGGAACAGGCCTTCGATACCGGATGGGGAAATGATCTCAAGAACCCGCGCGGTCGACGCGCCAGCGTTCCAGAACGTGTGCCATTGGTCGCGCGGCTTGGCCACCAGATCACCTCGGCGTGCGATCAATTCGGATCCACCCAGGTACGCCCCGACCTCTCCCTCGATGATGTAGCTGTACTCATCCTCCCTCGTATGCAGATGGAGGGGCGCCGCAAGCGCGCCGGGAGCAAGACGATGTTCGATCAGCGAAAAGCGCCCACCGGTGGCACCTTTCTCCAGCATGAAACGATCCAACACCGATTCCGGGTCTCCCAGGATGTCCCCCTCCTCAGGACCGAGGACGTTCCATGAAGAATCGGTTCGCAGCTCATCCGACACGGTCACCGCAGGCCTCCTCGCCTCAGCAATGCGCGTGACAATACCGACCGCAGAACACGTCGTACAGGGCAATTACGAAAGCAGCTCGCCGATCCGCACGATCTCGTCGCGGTCGCTGGGCACCGAGTCCCAGGGCAGTCCGATGCGGTCTTTGCCGGGTTGGTCCTTGAAGCGCGGGATGACATGCACGTGGAAGTGGAACACGGTTTGCCAGGCTGCCTCCCCGCTGCAGTTCAACACGTTGACGCCATCTGCTCCGAGCCGATCCTTGGCTCGTCCAGCGACCTCTTGGGCAAGATGCCCACACGCCGCCAGGTCGTCCTCAGCGATGTCGAACAGGTCAGTTGAGTGAGAGAGCGGGACCACCAGAACGTGGCCGAGGGTCACAGGATTGATGTCCATGAACGCGATGGCTCGTTCGCTGCGTGCGATCGTGGTCGATGGAATCTCGCCACCGACAATCCCGCAGAAGACGCAGTCCAGTTCGACACGCACCCAAGGGACTCTACCTGAGCAGGTCGGGAGCGGCCGATCCGACCTCCGATTTCGGACAAGACAGACCCTCGCGACCCTTCGAACCGGAAGCTGGATCAGTGCCTACGACTAATTGCAAAGAGCTCAAGCGGCAAACCGACGCCTGGGAGCTCGACGGGTCCGACGCTCTCCGCACTCACCTCAAGCGGAAGAGACAAGGCATCCACCATGTCGACAGAAGCGAGAAACGGAATCTGGAGCCGACGACACGCGTCCTCGATCCGAGCGGCGGTGTTGAGGGTGTCTCCGATGTATGCAATCTCGTGCTTGATCGTGCCGATCTCGCCCGTCACGACGGATCCGATGTGTAGTCCCGCCCAGAAGCTGGGTACCACCCCGAAGTCGGCTCGATAGCGGTCGCGTTCGGTCTCGATGGCGTCGGCCGTGGCGAACACGGATCTGACGCATGCAGCGTCCTTGAGCCCCCGACGCTTCGTCCACGTCAGGATGATCTCATCGCCGACATAACGGTGTACCTCACCACCGAACCTTCGGGCATTGAATGCCACGTCGCTGATGAAGCGCCTCAGGAAGTCGTGGTATCGAACGTTGCCAAGATGTTCGGTTATCGAGGTGGAGTCCCGGAGGTCAACGAGCAGGAAGATGCGGACCTCTTCTCGGGGTCGGTGGTAGCGACCGAGAATCAAGCGCACCATGACCCCTCGGCCCAACAGTCGGTTGATCTGGACGATGAAGTTGATCAGGAGCGCCGCCCCAAAACTGACACCAACCGACGCCGCCACGGTCGGATCGGCCAGGTCCGCCAAAGACGTCTGGCCGACCGTCAGGAGCGGCACACTGATCCCGATGACAATCACGGCGACCCACACGAGGCTCCTCGTGATCAGAACGAAAAGGAATCGAGCTTCTCTCCATCGCCCGGGGATCAGCTCAACGGCCCAACTGACTTCGAAGGTCACCAACCCAACGGTGATGAGAAAACCAATCAGACCTCCGGCAACAATTGATCTGGTCCCATCGTCCGCAAGGACGTTGGGGATGACGCCGACGAGCATTCCAATGGGTGCAGTGATCCCGATGGCCCGAGCCACCGTCTTCCACTTTTCCGTTCTGGTCATCCGTTCAACCGGGTCGCATTGGGGCCACCGTGCGAGGCTCCGCCCGCACGATGCGGAAGTTCACAAGCCGAGACACGTGTGGACTGTACAACCTCCGACCGGTCGCGCCACGCACACTTGTGCTCAGCTCCTCCGCAGAACTGAGTCCGTTGGTGATGTCACGGTTCGGCGACGATGTGATTCAGTAGGTGAACCGAACCCGCAGTGCCGAACCGTCGAAAATGGATGCGATCAACCGTCGCTGGAATGCAGCGCTCCCGGGCCGTTGGTACTCAGGCCTCGCCGCAACGCTTCCGTTTCGAACACGTGCTGCGGCATGATGTTCGCCAAATTGACATCGGGCCCGAACGTGTTGACCAGGAACACTTTGAGTTGATGAACCTCGGTCCAGTGTGTGTTGTGAATCCACGGACCACTCAACTCGTACATGACCTTCGCCGGATCGAGGCTCGACCCGAGCTCGTCGATGAGTTCAGCCATGGGGCGGCCATCGGTCAACAACTCGGCACCTTCCACAAGGACAATCGACGCTCCCGCATCGATGCAATCAGCCGCCTGATCGATCAAGTTGCTGCCACTCGTCGCGCCTACCTTGGAACCCACCTCCCCGTGGACTTCCAGGCCGGAAGAGGCGACCATCCCGATGAGATCCCGGCGTTCGCTGTCCGTCAGAGGAACGACGTTGTCCGACACCTCGACCGCGCCGACACCCACACGAACAGCTTCCTCACAGAACGGCTGTACGCCACTGATACCTTGGGTCGCGTAGACGAATTCGAGGAACTGTCCTCCGAGGAACGGCAGCACGTCCCATTCCTTGTAGAGATCGATCTTGGAACGCAAGTAGTCATCTTCGTACAAGCGGGCCGTGCCGACGACGAGCTTGGCGAAATCCACGAACGGTCCGAGAAGTTCAAGCCATTCTCGTTGCATCCCGATGGGCAAACCCCAGTCCATCATCATCGTGAGACCGGTGGTTCTGGGTTTGGTTTCACTTCGACCAGCCGGCGTTGGGATCATCGAGAACGGTTGAACCGATTCGGGACTCATCGTGTCGCTACCTCATCTAGTTGCTCGGGAATCACGCGCTTGGTCGGCATGCGCTGTGTCGGTCCTCACACGGTAGTCCGAGGCGCGCCGCGTCAGGAATCCATGCCTCGAGTCATCAACGGACGGTGTGACCCGCGGTCACCGGTCAATCGGTCGATGAGGCTCGGACCCGTGCGACCTCCTCCGTCAACACTTCGACGACCTCGGCGTACCGTGCATGCGCTTCGTCCTCGGTGTCTCCGATGCACGTGACCCCGACATATCCGTGTGTCGGCATGGCTGACAGCATGTGGAAGACCGTCCCGACCTGGCGGCCCTGGTCGAAGTGGAGGTCCCGGATGACAGCGATCTCCAACAGGTCGTGGGGAGTCAGCGTCTCGATACCTTCCACGAACATGTGATCGGAGGCAACGTAGAACTTCTCGCTTCCCGAGGGGGCCACGAACACCGCCCGGTCTTCGTCGTAACGACCGTCCGTCAGGAATTGCAGGGTGAGGAACGGATGCGTGGTTCCACCTTTGCGGAGATTGATCTCGATCGCATGCTCTTCCCATGACCCGTCCGGTTGTTGCACCACCATGTAGTCGAGCGCGAAGCGCCCGATCACGCCTTGGGCGGCCAGTTGCTCGCCAACCTTGCGTGCGCTTTGTGAGATCTGGACGGCGTAACCCGGCTGCGCGGGGAAACAGGACCCCAGGAACACCTGTCCGCTGTCGCCGCCGAGAATCTGGTCGTGCGTCGAAAGCACCTCGACATCGCCGAGCGGGGTGATGCGGAGCTGCACTGAGGGACTCGAGATCGTGTCGCCCTCGATCATCGCTTCCACCACGCCGCCTTCGTCGGCAAGCACGGAGAAGTAGCCTTCGACGCCGTTCACGTGTTGGTCGACCGGAATCGAGTCGAGAAGGTGCAGCACATCATTGACGCCGGCGTCCAAAGGGAGTGAACGCATGTCGATGATGGCGTTGCCGAAGCCGGACACACCTTCGTTGTGCTTGACGATTGCCCGTTGCAGTCCAGGAACCCTGTTGCGAAGCGCAAGCAGTGCGGACACGACGTCGTCCTTCGTGTGCACGTTCTCGGCGCCCGCTGGATGACGGACTCCAGCAGCGCCAAAGAGCCGACGACCTGCGGATTTCGTCCCCAGCTCCGCCTGTGCCGGGTCCGCGCCGTACATCGGGATGTCGAGCCTCATGGCGAGTTCCCGATCATCCCAGGTCGTCATGAATGGGACAAGGTGTGCACGGTTCCGGTCAGGTATCAGCCCCCGGATCTGTCGGATCATCTGTGGTCGATCGAGCAGCTTCCGTGACAAGGGTCGAAATCGGGCTTCCATCGGGGACACGAAGAAGAGGCGCTTGCGCGCGTGGGATGAGATGACGCCCGGGAGCAGATCGAGGTAATAGTCGATGATGTCTGGGTGGATTGCCTGCCCTGTGACGTAGACCATCCGCGCATTCGGTTGACGGAGGAGGAACAGCAAGAACAGATAGCGCTCTTCGTAGGCCTGGAGTTCACTTGCTGAAAGCTCGACATCGATGTCTGCGGACGGCACGACGACAATGGTCTGCTCATCGTTGTTGAGATGGTCAAGCGAAGACCACAGCGGGACCAGCCGCGATTGAAGCCGATCGTAGGCGTCCTGATCAGT
>CBDUOH010000104.1:0-5811 GCA_965368815.1 uncultured Acidimicrobiia bacterium | reverse complement strand
GTCTTGCCTGAACCGGTTTCGCCGACGACGGCCACCCGCTCACCGGGCTCGATCCGCACGGACACATCGGTCAGGATGTCGGGACCGCTCGGGTAGGCAAAGGTGACACGGTCGAACTCCAACCCAAGCGACGCATCGGTCAGCTCGACGCCGTCGTGTGGATCCGGAATCGAGATCGGCGTATCGAGCACACCCAGGATCTTGCGCAGTCCGGCGCCGGCGGACTGTGCCTGGTCGATGCTCTCCACGAGGCTTTGCACAGGTTCGATCAAGAGGTTCACGAGGAACAGGAACGCGATGAGCGTCCCTGCGCTCATCCCCCACCCGGGCCCGAACACGACGCCGACCCCGACAACAACCGCCGTGAGGATCCCCGCGAAGAGTTCAGCACTCGAAAAGAGGCTCGAAGCCAGTATCGCCGTGCGTACCTCGGCGCTGAACTGACGGTCGAGGGAATCGTCGACCTTGCGGATGATGGTCGACTCGATGCCGTAGGCACGGACAGTCGCCAGGCCCGAAATGGCTTCACCCGTGGCTGAGAGGGCATCACTGACACGTTCTCGGACGCGGTCGTGGGCACGAGCCAGGATGCGCTGGAACATCACGATCATGAAGGCATAGATGACGACTCCGGCGAGAACGACCAAGGCGAGCTGCCATCGGTACACGAGCATCACCCCCATGGCGATCGCAAGCTGAGCGACTCCGAGGATCATCCCGACGCCACCCCACTCCATGAAGTGCTGGATGGTCTCGACGTCAGAGGTCACCCTGGCGACAAGCGCCCCCCGTCGCTCGGACTGGAGTTCGATCACCGACAACCGGTGAAGATGCTCGAATGTTCGGACTCGCAGCTCGGCCAGTCCGGTTGCCGAGGACACCACGAGCCTGCGCAGTGACAGCCAGCGCGCGACACCGGCGGCCGCGATGGCGATCAGAGCCACAATTCCACCGATCGCGATGGCCCACTCGTCGATCCGGTCCACACCGAGGATCTGCTTGTCGATGATCTGTTGCAGCATCACCGGGACGACGATCTGGAGTGCGGTTCCGACGATTGCCAAGGTGAGGGTCAATCCGAGGCCGCGCCGCAGTGCCGGAGCGATGTCAAAGCTCCTGAACAGGGCCTTGGCTGTTCCCGAGGAACGGCGTACGACGTCCGTCATGGCGACACTCCGCTTCTCGCTGCAGCATCTTCCTCATACGCCGTCAACAATTCCCGGTACCCCGGCGTCGTCAGCATCAGTTGGTCGTGTGAACCCTGTGCGATGACGCGACCGTCGTCGATGAACACCACCTCGTCGGCAAGCGCGATCGCCGACTTGCGATAGGCGACGATGATGACCGTCGATGGCAGATCGGCGCGGCGGAGACCCTTGAGGATCTCGATCTCCACCGAAGGATCCACCGCCGACGTCGCATCGTCGAGAATCAGCACACGAGGAGACCGCACCAACGCCCGTGCAAGCGCTATCCGTTGGCGTTGACCGCCCGAAAGCGTCATACCGCGTTCGCCGATCCGGGTGTCGTAGCCATAGTCGAGCTCATCGATCACACGGTCGACACCTGCGAGACGTGCCGCTTGCTGGACACGTTCGCGGGGTATGTCGACGCCGAGCGTGATGTTGCCTTCGACGGTGTCGTCGAACAGGAATGACTCCTGGGAGACGAAGGCAACCTCCGTTGCGAGCTCTGACCGGGCGAATGCCCTGAGGTCGCGCTGGTCGAGTTCGATCGTCCCCGCCTGGGGGTCCCACAGTCTGGCGATGAGCAGAGCAAGGGTCGACTTACCCGATGCCGTCGGACCGACGATCGCCACGGTGGTGCCGCCGCGCACGTCGAACGACAGTGCATCGAGCACCGTCTCGCCCTCGCCATAGGCAAACGTGATCTCCCTGGTGTCGACAGCACCGCCGGATTCGTCCCGCATCCCCTCGGTGCGACCGTGGGCGACCACGTCCTCGGCGTCGAGGACTTCCTCCACGCGACGCCACGCAGCAAGGGAGTGCGCCATCTCCCAGATGACGAATCCCAACAGGGAAATCGGCATTCGCATCAACGACAGGAGATATGCGATCGTGACGATGTCTCCGGCGGTGACCGCGCCCGAACCGAGCCGGAAGGCGCCCACGATCACGATCAGCACGGTGAGTACCGAGGGCAGGGACTCGACGATTGCCCGGTAGGCCATCCACAACGAGTTGACCGAGATCAGCTTGTCGCGCAGTGCGTCAGCGGCGTGTTCGAGCCGCGCGGTCTCGTCGGCCCCGCGTCCGAGGGCTTTGACCGTCAGCGCACCGTCGACGGACTCGTGCGCGATCTCCGAGACCCGTCCTCGTGCGTGCTGCACCTCGACGAACGGCTGGAACGTGCGGAACGCACCGTGGATGTCGATCGACACGATGGTGACCAGCCCGACGAGCATCACAGCCGCCAACACCAGATCGGCCCAGGCGACCAGGATGACCGTCCCGATGAGCAGGAACATCGACCCGGTCGCGTATGGGAAGGGTGCGAGCACGAATGTGCCCTGGTTGGTGTCCACTTCGCTGACCGAAAGCAGGTCGCCCGTCGATCGGCGGTCGTGCCAGGCGAGGTCGAGGTTCATCTGGTGATGGATCAGCGCCTTGCGGGCGTCAGCTCGCGTGCCGAACTGGAGCCAGCCGGCCGCTGAGCGACGCATGGTGATGCCGACGGCCTTCCACAGAGCCACTCCGCCGATGAGGGCCATGGCGGGCCACAGCCTGTCAGAGGTACCTTCCCCACCCTCGAGCACCGGGATGATGAGTGAATCCGAAACGCGGCCGACCACGACGGCAGACGCAACGATGGCGCTCACGAACAGGATGGCACCCGACACAGCGATGGCGAACGACCACGGGCGCCGTTTGACGAATCCCCAGGTGAGCCCAAGTCCCCCTCCGAGTACGCCTCGCAGCGGTGGTGGTTCGGGCGAGGTGACTTCAGACATCCTCAGATGGTATCGGGCATCCGCAGAGCAATGAGGCGTCGACCAGCGGAAACCCGGCTCGGTGCGCTTCGCCAGCCATACTGGACGCGTGGACACGACACGACTGGTTGAGGAATATCTGGAACGCATCGGTGCCCCGGGCGTTCCCGACAACGGGTTCGGGACACTTGCCGCGCTCCAGTACGCGCATCTCACATCGGTGCCGTTCGAGAACCTCGACGTCCACAGCCGTTCAGGAGTCAGGACCGACATCGATTGGTCGATTCCGAAGATCGTGGAGCGTCAGCGAGGTGGGTGGTGCTTCGAGAACAACGGAGCGTTCGGATGGCTCCTCGAACAGCTCGGCTTTGCGGTCTCGTACATGGGGGCCTACGTGTTGCTGGACCCCCCGGACACGACCCACATGAGCCACTTGTGCCTGCTGGTGACCATCGATCAGCCATACCTCGTCGATGTCGGTTTCGGCGACTCGTTCATCCGACCGCTGCCGATCACGGGCGAGCGCGTCCACGACGGGAATGCGATCTATCGCGTCACCTACGACGCTCCGTGGTTCAACCTCGCGGAGCTCAACGACAACATTGCCGAGATGGAGAGCGGAGCCAGACCGCTCTATCGATTCGAACGCGTCGAGCGGTCCCTGACCGATTTCGACAGCGAGTCGAAGCGACTCCAGGCCGGTTCGATGTTCACGGACAAGCCGTTCGCAACCCGGCTTCTTGGCGAAGGATCCGATCGGGTGACCCTGCTGGCCGACCGGCTCAAGATTCGTCGCAACGGCATCTGGACAGAGACGGCCGTCGCACAGGATCAGTGGACCACGACTTACCGCGAATGGTTCGGCGGACGAACCTGAAGCGGGTGGGTTCCGCTAGTGGTGTGCTTCGCCCTTGGGCGTGACGATCCACGTCGCAACCGCGGCAACGAGCATGACGACGCCGAGCACGATGTAGGCCAGACTCTGGAGGTCATCCCCGACAGGATCGACAGCTGCATGGGCATCGGCGGCAAGAATGAGTGCGTTCATGGCCGGAAGAGTACCTCACCACGCCACCCAACAACCAAGCCGCGTACCCAGGGTTGTACGACCATGTAAACGGGGTACCCCAGCCCACAGAACGCGTCACGGGGACTACGAGGTCTCGATTGCGCTCTCGTTGAACACGATCACGCGGGTCCCGATCGTCGACCACTCGAATACGGCCTGCGCATCGTCCCAGAGCTGGCGGACGCAGCCTCCGGACCTGTGGGTGCCCAGCTGCGCCGGGACCTGGAGGGGATCATCGTTGGGATGGATCGGGATCGAGTGGAAGCCGTACGGCCACTCACCCCGAGCGAACCGCACCATGTACTCCATGGTGATGCCGTCGTATGGAGCCCAGGCGTAGCGCGACATCGAATAGATCCGATACCGGCCGAGTGAGGGGATCCCCCGTCGACCGGAGACCTGATGCGTCTTGTGGAGTTCTCCTGTGTCCTCGATCAACCACACCCGTTGGGTCTCCATCGAATACAGGATGCGCCGACCGGACCCGATGTTCGGATAGGGCCGGATCGGCTTCTCGGGCGCGACTGTGGCCGTGCGGGTCACGTACTCGGCCGATTCGGTGAACTGGACCACCACCTGGCCGCGGTGCATCTCGCCGGACGTGAGTTTCGCCGTGAGTGTGTCGGCACCGCCGACACCGGGCTGTCGCCCGAGGACGTCCGAGTACATGAGCCCGACCAGCGAGTCATCGGGTACAACGCCGAACCGATCGACGAACTCGCGGGCGTGGGTGAAGGCTTCGGCGATCGTGACGAGGGGTAGACCGTTCCAGTATCGACCCGCCCAATACTCGAGCTCGAGGGACGTCGGGTGTCGACCGAAGAGCCCGCAGTACAGGCGCACGATCGAATCCGACACCGGTCGGTCGGTCCGCTCAGGACTCACGAAGTTGCCCCTGACGCGGGTGGGGTTGAGGGCATCCGAACCAGCGAGCAGGTTCGTGGCGGTCCCGACCCGTGCGGTGATCCACAAGGCCGTCTCGTCGGGGAATCGGATCAGCGCGAGCGGATTGTCCTCGGCGTCAGGGTCGTCGTGGTTGAAGGCGACATCCTCGACGAGTCCCGCCGACGGTGTCAAGGATGCCCGCACAGCGTTGAAAGCACCGTCGTTCACGACGCACTCGGTCCCTTCGGTCCCTGGGGAAGCGGCCATGACCGGCACGGCGAGACTCGCAACCGAGGTGGTGACCACGGCGGTAAGGAGTGCGATACGGGTGATTCGGGACATCGGCATCAAGGCTAGTACCAATTGCGAAAGGGTCACGGCGCGATCGCGACCGATGCCGTTTCCGTCATACCGGGCGCGTAGGGTTGGAACCAGGCATCGAGACAGACCCACCACTCACGGAAGGACAGCGAATGGGACTTGCACACGGAATATTCGGATGGGCAGATCTGGCATCACCGGACCCCACAGCCGCAGCTGAGTTCTACGGCGCCGTGATGGGCTGGGATGCACGACCCGCGGGCGGGGGCATGCCGTACACGATGTTCTCGATCGACGGCAAGGACGTCGCCGGCATGGGCGAGCTGAGCCCGGACATGGCCGCGGGCGGGATGCCATCGGTCTGGGGATCGTATGTCATCGTCGACGACGTCGACGCCACGCACGCCAAGGCGCTCGAACTCGGCGCCAACGAGGTGATGGGGGTCATCGAAGTCGGCGAAACCGGCCGCATGAGTATCGTCGTCGATCCGGTCGGAGCCGTGATCGGGTTCTGGGAGTCTGGTTCCCAGGACGGAGCCGACATCTTCAACGTGGACGGGGCGATGACCTGGAATGAGCTCCAGTG
>CBDUOH010000103.1:0-6111 GCA_965368815.1 uncultured Acidimicrobiia bacterium | reverse complement strand
TGGAGCCGGAGGCGGGATTTGAACCCGCGGCCTACGCATTACGAGTGCGTTGCTCTACCCCTGAGCTACCCCGGCAAGGTTCGGGATGTTAATCGTGGATCCCGTTCAACGGTCACCGGCGATCCACAGTCTCGTGTGAACCGCTTAGGCGACGACCACGGCAAGTGCGTCGTCAAGGTGCCGATGCGAGAACCGGAATCCCGCCTCCTCCAACACGGTTGGCACGACGCGTTGGGACGCGTACGCGATGGCCTCAGCCAATTCCGTACCCAGACGGATTGTGAGTCCGATCCTGGGGACGGGGAGAATCGCGGGACGGTGCAACGCGGCGCCGAGTGCTTTTGCGAAGACAGCGTTCGTCACCGGGTTCGGGGCAACGAGATTCACCGGGCCGGACACAGCACCGTCGATCGCGGCGACGTACCCGGCCGCGGCGTCGTCCTCCGAGATCCACGACCACCACTGCGAGCCGTCCCCGATTCGTCCACCGATGCCGAGCTTGAACAGGGGCAGCATGGGTGCGAGTGCCCCGCCACCAGCTGCAAGGACGATGCCTGTTCGCATGTTCGCGACGCGGACACCGGCCTCGACAGCAGGGCGAGCTGCGGCTTCCCATGCCGTGCACACCTCCGCGAGAAAGTCGTCGCCTGCCGCCGACTCCTCGGTGAGCAGTTCGTCCCCGCGATCGCCGTAGATACCGATCGCCGACGCAGCGATGAGGGCCGGGGCATCGTCGCCAAGCGTGGCAATGGCCCCGGCGGCGGTGGCAACGGAATCGACGCGAGAGGCCTTGATGAGCCGCTTTCGCTCCTCGTTCCAGCGCTTGTCGCCTATGCCGACTCCGTTCAGCACCACGACGGCGTCCGCGCCACGCATCGACTCAGGATCGAGGGTTCCGGAGCCGGGATCCCAAGCGAGGGATTCGCCCGGACCGGCCGCATCTGCTCGCGAGCCTGGTCGCACCAGAGGGATGACCGTGTCTCCCCGTTCACGGAGGGTCGAGGCCAATGCTGCACCCAGTAGTCCGGAGGCACCTCCGACAATGATGCGTTTGGTCATGTGTCCATCCAATCCGACAGTCTGCGGTCGACGGCATCGAACCAGTCCGCTGTCATGGATCCTACGGGGTCAACCCTGTCGGCGTATGAATACCACCACAGCGGCTCCTCGAACCAGATCCGTACCGCGGTGCGATGGAACGACGTATCGAGCGGCGTCAGCGAATGTTGGGTTCCGTGAATCGCCACCGGAACGAGCGGCGCACCAGCCATCCATGCGAGCCACGCGGCCCCTCGCTTGGGGTCGTCGACTCCCCAGCGTTCAACGCGACGCCCCTCGGGGAACAACCCGACAGCGTGACCCTCCTGGAGGTGCTCGATCGCATCGCGCATCGCACGGACGGGATACCCGTCGCGGTCGAGGGGGATCGCGTCAGCAAGTGCCAGGAATCCGTCGAGCAGCCGAGACTTCCCGAACAGCACATCGACAGCCAGAAACCGAACATTGCGAGTCGTGTGGAAATCGAGCAGCGGCGGATCGAGATGTGAGAAATGATTCGACGCGATGACGACCGGACCATCGAGGGGCACGTTGTCGGCGCCCACAACGGATAAATCGAAGAACGCTCGGGTTATCAGTCGGGACGGGGGCCGCGCCACCGCGTCAACCGCTCGCTGGAATCGTGAGCGCTCAGCCATCGTCACCCAGATCGACGAACAGGGAGACAAGCGCAAGGGTGACGCGCTGGTTGGCACGCAATGCGTCGATCGCATCGAACACGCGCTCGGTTCGGGCAACCGCGGTCGGGACATCGATGCGGGTGAGTAGCGACACCGGTATGTCCGTGTTCTGCACTTCAGCGCCGAGCTGGGCCGCGGCCGTGTCTCGGTAGAACCCCGCCAGGAGCTCGAGACCCGTGACGTGGAGAGCGTCGGACGCCCGCTTCAATTCGCGCTCCTGGCGCTCCACGACCGCCCTGGGGATGTCCCCACCCGGGTAGCCGGCCTCGATTTCGGTCTCCTGCCGACGTTTGATTGCTGCGAGCAGTGGATCGGCGGCTTCGAGCACCCGAGCGGACAACCGGTACGCATCGCCGGGATGATCCGTCAGCTCACCGGGCACCGACAGCCAGGCGTCACGGTATGCGACCGCAGCAGGTTCTGTGGCCAGAGCGAGTGCCAGGCCCGGGCGACCTCCTCCGATACGCGCGGTCTCAGCTGCGACCTCCGGATCCACGCCGTGGGTGATGAGCCCGGCAACGACCTCCTGCTCGGGAACCCGCCCGAAGACGACCGTCCGACAACGGCTCGCGATCGTGATCGGAAGGTCATCCTCGGCATCGGCGACGAGTACGAAGGCCGATGAATGTATCGGTTCCTCGATCGTCTTGAGAAGTGCGTTGGCCGCACCCTCGTTGAGCATCGATGCCTCCTCGAACAGAAACACCTTCCGGGTCGCTTCGAGAGGCGAGAGAACAGCCGACGAGACGACGGCACGCGCCTGATCGACGGTGATGGCGGTTCGTCCGTCGGGCGACACGACGATGACATCGGGATGGCTCGAGCCCAAGGCTCGCCGGAAGATCTCTGCGTCGCCATCGGCCACGAGTCCCGCAGCGAAGCGTTGGGCGACCGTTGCCTTGCCCACGTTCGAGGGACCGACGAACAGGTATGCCTGCGCCGGATTCTCAAGTTCCGCCGTGAGCAGCGACACGACGTCGCCGTGCCCGATGATCCCTTCAAAGACGTTCACAGGCCCAGTCCCGCGATCACATCAGCAACGACTTCGCCGACGGGCTGTGTCGCATCCACGATCAGGAAGCGGTCCGGTTCGGCTGCCGCCAGCGCATCAAACCCGTTCGCGACGCGCTCATGGAAGGCGGCCGCCTCGTCGCCGATTCGATCGCCGACCGATTGGCGACCGAGACCACTGTTCGTATCGAGCCTCAGCAGCACAACGGCTTCCGGCCACATCCCACCGATTGCGATGTCATTGAGAGTCCGCACGGAATCAAGGTCGAGGCCGCGTCCGTACGCCTGATACGCCAGGGATGAATACACGGTGCGATCAGAAAGCACCCAGGTCCCGGTTGCGAAGGCTGGCCGTACCGTGGTCTCGATGAGTTGCGCACGGCTCGCCGCGAACAACACCGCCTCTGCCATGGGGGTTGGTTCACCTCCGCCGCCGAGGAGTATTTCGCGGATTTGCTCACCGACATCGGTGCCACCGGGTTCACGCACCATCAACACGTGGTGCCCGAGCGATCGCAGGTGTGCTGCCACCCGCTCGGATACCGTCGATTTACCGGCTCCTTCGATGCCTTCAAACGCGATGTAGCGGGCGGGGACATTCGTCATGGTGACACGGTACCCATCACACAGACCATCCGAACCCCGGACCGCGACTACTTCTTCTTCGCCGCGGGCTTCTTCCTCGCTGCGGGCTTCTTCCGGGTCTTCTTGGGTGCCGGACCCTTCGAACGCTTCTCCGCAAGACGATCCGCTGCGTGTTCGAGCGTGATGTTGTCGAGAGTCTCGGATGTGCGGAAGGACACATTGGTCTCGCCATCGGTCATGTACAGGCCGAACCGGCCATCCTTGACGATGATCTCCTTGCCGGTTGCAGGGTCGGTGCCGAGTTCCTTGAGCGGTGGCTTCGCGCCGCGTCGCTGGCGCGGTTTGGCGAGCTCGACGAGCGCCTCATCCAGGGTGATCGTGAGCAGCTGATCCTCGCTCTCGATCGAGCGATTCTCCTTGCCCCAGTTCACATACGGGCCGTGCGGACCGTTCTTTGCGAACACCGACACACCATCGTCCGGGTGTGGGCCGAGGTCTCGCGGGATGGTCAGCAGCTTGAGGGCGAGTTCGAGGTCCACCGAGGAAGGTTCCAGCGACTTGAAGACCGATGCCATCTTGGGTTTCTCGTCGTCGTCTCCCCGCTCGCCGAGCTGGATATAGGGGCCGTAGCGTCCCGTCTTGAGGAAAACCTCGAGTCCCGTTTCGGGATCCGTGCCGAGCGAGCGCTCGTCCTTGGGTGCCGACAGCAATTCGAGAGCCTTTTCGATCGTCAGCTCATCGGGTGGCAGGTCCGGTGGAATCGATGCGCGGTCCTCTCCGCGCTGGATGTACGGGCCGTACTGACCGGACCGAGCGACGATGGTTTCACCGGCATCATCCTCACCGATCCTGAACGAGTTCACCGCCTTCGGATCGATCTGCTCAAGTGCATCGTCCGAAACCATCTCCACCAGTCCCGGGCGACCGTTGCCGAGGTAGAACCGCCTCAGGTACGGCACCATTTCTTCATCACCTGACGCGATGCGGTCGAGATCCTGCTCCATGCGGGCGGTGAAGTCGTAGTCGACATAGTCGGTGAAATACTGCTCGAGGAGGCCGACCACACCGAACGCTCGCCACGTCGGCACGAGGGCCGTCCCCTGCTTGAACGCGTATTCACGGTCGAGGATGGTCGAGATGATCGATGCGTAGGTCGAAGGACGTCCGATGCCGAGCTCTTCGAGACGCTTGACGAGCGATGCCTCGGTGTACCGCGCGGGCGGTTTGGTCTCGTGATCCGTGGGTTCGAGCGCTGTTGCCAGGAGGATGTCGCCCTCGGTCATCTCCGGAAGATGGGTCTCTTGATCGTCGAGAGCCGCGTCCGGGTCGTCCCGACCCTCGACGTACGCCCGCATGAACCCGGGAAACGTGATCGTCCGACCGCTGGCCCTGAACTCACAGGACTCATCGTCGAGCGTATCCGCGACGATGGTCACGGCGAGGCTCTCACCCTTTGCGTCCTTCATCTGCGATGCAACCGTGCGCATCCAAATCAACTCATACAGCCGTGAGGCGTCGGAACTCGGCCCGAACTGTGCCGCCGCCCGGTCCATGTCCTGGAATCGGTCCCCGGCCGGGCGTATGGCTTCGTGGGCTTCCTGGGCACCCTTTGCTTGGCTGCCGTAGACACGGGGCTGATCCGGGAGGAACTGTGAGCCGTAACGGTCAGCAACGAGCGACCTGGCGGCTTCGACGGCGGTCGCGCTCAGATTCGTCGAGTCGGTACGCATGTACGTGATGAAGCCCTGTTCGTAGAGCGCTTGCGCCGCGCTCATCGTCCGGCGGGCCCCGAACCGCAGCTTGCGTGACGCTTCCTGCTGAAGGGTCGAAGTCCTGAACGGTGCATACGGCTTGCGGGTGTACGGCTTGCGTTCGACCCCCGAGACGGTGAACTCGGCGCCCGAGAGACCCGTTGCCAGGGCGACGGCATCGTCCAGGCTGAGTGCCCGGCGCTTGTCACGCAGGACCCCTGCCGCATCGAAATCGCCACCATCGGCGATCCGAACGCCGTCGACGGCGCGCAGCGATGCCGGGAACTCGGTCGCGTCGCTGGTGAGCGTGGCTTTGAGCCCTGCGTACTGCGACCGGACGTACGCCATGCGTTCACGCTCCCGCTCGACGAGAATGCGCGTTGCCGGCGATTGCACCCTGCCTGCCGACAGACCGCGTCGAACGCGGCGCCACAGGACGGGCGACACCTCGAAACCGAACAACCGGTCGAGGATGCGTCTCGTCTCCTGCGCCTGGACAAGCGGCACGTCGAGCTCGCGTGGATTGGCTGCGGCCTCCTGGATGGCCTTCTTCGTGATCTCGTGGAACACCATCCGCTGGACCGGGACCCGAGGCTTGAGTTCCTCGAGGAGATGCCACGCGATTGCCTCCCCCTCGCGATCCTCATCAGTTGCGAGGAAGAGCTCGTCGACGGTCTTGAGCTTCTGTTTGAGCAGGCGCACCTGCTTCTTGGAGGATTCCGACACGATGTATATGGGCGTGAAGTCGTTGTCGACGTCGATGCCGAAACGTGTCTGCTTCCATTTGTCCTGTTTGCTCGGCGGCAGCTCGCTCTTCTTCGCCGGAATGTCGCGGATGTGACCGATGGAGGACTCGACGATGTAGTCGGGGCCGAGGTATCCACCGATGGTCTTCGCCTTCGCAGGCGACTCGACGATGACAAGTTTCTTCGACAATTCCGTTCCGTTCAGCGAGCCGGGGCACCAGCAATACGACAGGTTGCCCGCAGTGTCAAGGGAGACATGCGGGGCGGAACCTAACGGAT
>CBDUOH010000102.1:0-6115 GCA_965368815.1 uncultured Acidimicrobiia bacterium | reverse complement strand
GCATCTTGCCGCCCTCGGACACGATGTGGTAGCCGAACTCACCCTTGGGGTTCTCCCCACGCGAGTAGACCTGGCCCCGAGGCGCCTTGAGCACTCGTGGCACCTTGGCCTGGAGCGGGCCGGCGGGCATCTGGTCGATGGCCTGACGGACGATCCTCGATGACTGCCGGACCTCGTCGATACGCACCACGTAACGGTCGAAACAGTCACCGCCGTCGCGTGCCACAACCTCGAAATCGACCTCGTCGTACGGAAGGATGTTCTCGACCTTGCGGAGATCGTATGCGACGCCCGATGCCCGCAGGTTCGGGCCGGTGAGCCCGTACTCAAGCGCCTTGTCGCGGGGGATGACCCCGACACCAACGGTTCGCATCTTGAGAAGTTCGTTCCCGGTGACGAGCACATCGATGTCATCGCAGATCTGTTCCATACGGTCCATCGCATCTCGCGCCCGCTGGAAGAACCCGGCCGGGATGTCCATGGACTGCTTCTTGGTGGTTGAACCACCGCCGTAGGCAGGCTTGACACCACCGACCCGGTTGAAGTTCGGATGGAACCGACCACCGGTCATCTCCTCGATGAGCTCGAGGATGTACTCGCGTTCGCGCAACGCATACATGAGCGGTGTCGTTGCGCCGAGTTCGAGTGGGTACGACGACATGAAGACGAGGTGCGACGCCATCCTCGCCAGCTCGGTGAGAATCATGCGAATGTACTGAGCCCTCGGCGGGGCTTCGACACCCATGAGTTTCTCGACGCCGACGATGAATGGGACCTCACTCGCAAACCCCGCTACCCAGTCGATGCGGTTGACAAGCGTGGTGATCTGGGCGTACGTGCGAACCTCGGAAAGCTTCTCGTAGCCGCGGTGCATGTAGCCGATCACCGGTTCGACGCTCGAAACCCGCTCCCCTTCGACGTTGGCGATCAGCCGGAGCACGCCGTGGGTCGAGGGATGCTGCGGCCCGATGTTGAGTGTCATCCCGGGAGTCTGGAGCTCCACAGAAACAGCGGACTCCGAACGATGGATCATTTCACGAGTTGTCATGATTCATCCTCCTCGTCCGTCGAGGCGTCGTCGGATGCATCCTCGGGCATTTCGGGCATCGGTTCGACATCGACGTCTCCGGGCCACGGTTTGACCTCGCGGCTGATGAGGGGGAACGATTTGAGCAGCGGGTTCCCGATGAAGTCGTCCGGGAGGTACAGGGGTTTGAGGTTGGTGTTGCCCACGAAGTCGATGCCGAACATCTCGTGCGCTTCGCGTTCGTGCCATTCGGCTCCGGCGATCGTCGGTGTGAGCGAATCGATCGAGGGGTTCTCGCGGTCGAGCACGGTGACGAAGATCGCCCCGTCTCCGTTCTCCACGGACGACAGCCGGCACAACACCTCGAACCGCTCCTCGAGGTCATCGACATTGTCGACGGGATCCCCGACCTGCACTTCCTTGGACCAGTCGATCGCGGAAAGCCAACTGAACAATTCGAGTTTCGACCGTGCGGCGTTGATCGTCTCGACCCACTTGTCCGGCTCGACCATGATGCGGATCGTGTCGAATTCGACCACCGAACCGATCGCACCGAGTTCTTCGACCAGTGCGTCGGCGTACTCCTGCAACGGGTCGGCCACGGCCACGTCGCTGTCGGTCGTCGGGGTATCAGGCGTGTCGCTCATCGACCCCACTCCACTTCTTCTTGACGTCCTCGTTCTGGATCCGCTCCTGGAGCATCACGATGCCCTGGAGCAGTGCCTCCGGCCGAGGAGGGCAACCCGGAACATAGATGTCGACCGGCATGAGCTGGTCGACACCCTTCGTGACCGAATACGAGTCCCAGTACGGACCACCGGTGTTCGAACACGAACCCATCGAGATCACGTACTTCGGTTCGGGCATCTGGTCGTAGAGGCGGCGGATGGCCGGAGCCATCTTGTCCGTGACGGTGCCGGCGACGACCATGAGATCGGACTGTCGAGGGGATGCTGGAAGCGGCACGATGCCGAAGCGCATGAAGTCGTACCGAGGACCCGAGACCGCCATCACCTCGATCGCACAGCACGCGAGCCCGAACTGGAAGTACCACAGGGAGTACTTGCGGGACCAGTTGAGCAACCACGAAAGCGGCTTTGGGGCACCGAACTTCTCGATTACTCCCATTTGAGGACGCCTTTCTTGATGGCGTAGACCAGGCCGGTGAGCAGGATCAGGATGAACAAGAACATCTCGACAAGGATGAACACACCGCGCCCTGCCTCTTGGAAGACATCGAGCTGTGTCGCCCACGGAAAGATGAAGACCGCCTCCACATCGAAGATCAGGAAGAGGAGAGCGAAGATGTAGTAGCGGATGTGGCTCTGGTTCCAGCCTCCACCGATGGGTTCGATGCCGGACTCGTAGGCGACATCCTTGAAACCCCCGGGACGACTCGGGGCGATGAGTTTGGATGCGCCCACTGCCCCGCCAACGAGGAGAGCACCGATCGCGACGAATATCGCAACGGTGACGTAGTCGCCGTAGTACTGATTAAGCACCCCGTGTAACCCTTCGCACAAGCTGACGCTGTGGTCTCTTACCTGCGGGGATTCTAGGTGCACCGTGGTTCCACTCCCAATTCATAGCAATCACCCGCGGCGGGCACGAAGGAGTCGGCGGTTCACTGCGGTAGCGTGCGTGTGATGCAGGCCCCAACACCACCCAACTATGTCGGTCGCGGGCTGGTGAATCTCGTGGCAGAACTCGAGACACGGCTCGCCGGCGTATCGGCCTCGGGGCGCCTCGATACCGACCTCGCCGATCTGATCCCGATCGGCGACACGTATGTATTGGTGCTCTTCGATGGTCTCGGTGTGAGTCAACTCACGCACCGCGGTGCGGCCGAGCTCAAGGCGTCCCATGTCGGGACGATCGACGTGCCGTTCCCCTCGATGACAACGGTGAGCCTCGCGACCATCGCAACCGGCACGCCCCCTTCGAGGCACGGCCTCACGTCGTACAAGCTGTGGCTGGCCGAGCATCAGACCGTCGTGAACACCATTCATATGACAACGGCGTGGGGCGAAGCCATCCCTGACCTCGACGCGACGAACCTGCTGCCGTCACCCAACCTCTGGGAGCGGCTCACGCGTGCTGGTGTTGAACCAATCGCGGTCCAGCCCGGGAATTTCGCATCCACGCCGCTGACGCAGTGTCTGTACCGAGGCGCTCGCTTCGAGGGGTACTGGTCCTCCGACGAAGCCATCGACATCGTGCTCGACCTGACGCGTGAGCCCGGTCGCCTCATCATGCTCTACGTTCCCTTCGTCGACTTCGCCGCCCATGTGAGCGGCCAGGACTCACCCGAGTATGACGAGGCGATCCGGACCGCCAACGCCATGTGGGACCGGCTGACGTCACGAGTGGGTGAGCGGACGGTGGTCGTCGGAACGGCGGACCACGGCCACGTCGACGTTCCCGAATCGATGCGCACCCGCCTGGCACCCGACGCTGTCCGCGACGGGTTCGTTTCAGAAGATGGGCGTGTCCTGTTCCTTCACGGTCCGTCGGCGGTCACCGACGGACCACGTATCGCAGACCAATACGACGGTGCGTGGGTGGAAACGGCGTCGGGCGACTCCTGGTGGGGGGACGTGCCCCCCGACGCCCGGTTCCTTGACCGCCTACCCGCCGGAATCGTGTTCCTCCCACCACTCACTGCAGCCTTCGCCGACCACGGCAACCCCCGACTGATCGGCAACCATGGCGGCCTCGAACCCTCCGAGCGCGAAGTACCAATCCTTGTCGGTCGTCGCAGCGGCAACGACTAGTACCCAGGGTTACGACCAGTACCCTGGGTTGTACGACCACGAAAACCGGGTACTCCAGCCCACAGAATCATCCGATGCCCGCGTGCGCGCTCACGGATGTCGGATCGGATTGGGATCGATACGCGCATTCTGTGGGCCCGGCTACCACGAAAACATGGTCGTGCAACCCTGGGTACGCGAAATAACCCGCTCCGATCGCGACGGGGTGATGCTCGTCGGGCGTCAGGGCGCAAGTGACTAGTCAATGAAAATGGTCCTCAACCCCCACACCCACATGCCGATAGTTCCTTTAGACTGCACGTAATCACTGACTACGGGCCGTGACCTGACGACCACACCAATTGCGAGGACTGATCACAACATGCGAATCCGACGACATCCCCGTGAGACGGGGGCCGCGCTCGTTGAGTTTGCGATCATCCTGCCACTCGTTGTGCTCCTCCTCTTCGGCATCGTCGAAGCCAGCTGGGCGTTCTCACAAGCAAACGACGCCCGCCACGGAGCGCGCGAGGGCGCGCGCCTGGCCGCCGTCGACTGGGGTGACGTGACCGCCATCGCCACCGAGGTCTGCGACCGGATGGACATCGGCGGGAGCACTGTCACCGTGACGCTCGGTGCAGCCACCTCACCGGCCGATCCCGGCGACCGCGGATCCGAGGGTCGGATCACCGTCCAGGTGACGTACCAATCCATCACCGGATTCCTCGACACCTGGCTCGGGGGCAAGCAGATCACATCCGACATCGATTTCAATCTTGAACAACCAATAACCGGAGAGGCAGCCTGGTGGAACAGCGGTGCCGGGGGGACATTGACATGCAGTTGATGAAGCGACTTCTGCCAAAACATCTTGAGGACGATCGCGGCGCTGTGATTGTGCTGTTCGCCATCACCGCCGTCGTGCTTTTCGGATTCGGCGCCATCGCCGTCGACTCTGCGCACGCGTTCGTCGAACGCCGCGACTCACAGGCGGCCGCGGATGTGTCCGCGATCGGTGGAGCAATCACGCTCATCGACAGCACCGGCACGGACACCGAGCGGGCCACCAACCTCGTCACCGAGACGATGTCGATCGCCGCCCGCAACCTCGGCGCGGGACTCGACTGGGCAGGCTGTACCGATGCCGGCAAACCATCACAGTTCGATGTGTCGGCCGCGAGCGTGTTCGCATCGGGCGATCCGTTGGCAACCGATTGCATCAGCTGGGCGAGCGACTGGACCGAGGTCCGTGTCCGGATCCCCACCCGTTCCATCAACACCTTCTTTGCAGGAGTGATCGGGTTCGATACGGTCGACGTCAACGCCTTCGCCGAAGTCGGAGCGGTGGTCCAGGGTGCCGGCGGCGTTCTCCCGCTCGGTGTCCTCAATGGCGGGACGAACGGTTTGGTTTGTATCAAGACGGGTCCCAAGTTTCCCCCAGAATGCGCCCCGAACGTCAGCGGGAACTTCGACTTCCTCGACTTCAACATGTTCGGCAACACGCTGATGGGGACCAGCGCGCAGTGCTCCGGATCCGCCGTCGTCAAGCTCAAGGAGAACATCGCCCACGGGATCGACCACGATCTCGCCGCGGCGCCGAGCTCCCCGACCGACCACAGCGGCATCAACAGTTCACCGACCATCTACAAGGACGACGTCGAGTGCCCATCGAAGGTCAACGACATCCAGGCCATCCTGACCGAGACCGGGAACAAGACCAAGGTCATCATCGATGGATTCGTCAAGGGCTCCGGCGGCTTCGACGGCCGCCTCACCCTCGGATCGCCGGTTGCCGTCGATGACTTCCAGGGCACGGCCATCGACGATGTCGGGCTGTGGCACTACCTCAACGATGCCGCAACCATCGGTGACCCGGCCAACGGTATTGCACCACTGTGCCCCGTTACCAGCTACCCGCACACCGAAGACGGCATCGTCAACTGCGTCCTCGACAACCCGGGGCAGGTTCTGTTCAAGGAGTCGATCCAGTACAGCGCACGACTCGCGAAGGTCCCCGAGCTGTGGCAGACGTCATGGCCGACCGGAAGCAAGTACGTCTCGTTCAAGAGTTTTGCGTTCGTGTACGTCCAGACGCTCTATGGCGGCTGCAAGAACAACGGTACCTGCGATCTCGAGTGGCGACCCGGTGACCCTACGAAGAAAAAGAGTGGTGACGATCCGATAGCCGTGACAGCGATCCGTATCCCCGATTCAGCCTTCCCGCAGTCGGTTCAGGACAGTTACGGGACCCCGAGGATCCTGACCTACGCACTGACCCGGTAGCTGTTTCCACACGGTTTGCACTACGTCCGTAGTGCATATAGCCTTGCCTAAA
>CBDUOH010000101.1:0-6308 GCA_965368815.1 uncultured Acidimicrobiia bacterium | reverse complement strand
CACCGATCGCCGATCCGACACCCCCGGGTGCCGAGGTTCGCTATGAATGGTCGGGATTCCCCTGGTGGTTCCTTGGGATCCTCGCCGTCATCGCCTTCCCACTGTTCAAGATCCTCACCGACGAGCGATGGAGCGACGGATTCCGATTCATCAAGGACGGCCTGACACTCACGGTGATTGTCACGATCGGCGGGTTCCTCCTTGCGATGGTGCTCGGTCTGGTGGTGGCGACGGGCCGTATGGCCAAGAATCCGGTCGCCAAGAACCTTGCGATCTTCTTCATCGAGCTGATCCGAGGCATCCCGGTGCTCGTCACCATCATCTTCGTCGGACTCGTTGCCTGGCCAGCCCTCATGGGTGCCATGAACATCCCAGGGAGGGCGGGATTGGCATCACCTGCGGTCAAAGCCACGGTTGCCGTCGGCCTCGTGTACGCGGCGTTCATCGCCGAAGTGCTCCGGGCCGGCATCGAGTCGATCGGCACGGGGCAACGTGAAGCCGGCATGTCGATGGGGCTCACCCGGTTTCAGGTGTTCCGCCTGATCGTGTGGCCGCAAGCGATCAAGAACATCATGCCTGCGCTCGGCAATGACCTGATCGCACTGCTCAAGGACTCGTCGTTGGTATCGATCCTCGCCGTGCGTGAGCTGACCCAGATGACGAAGCTGTGGACCGGCGTATCGTTCCAGTTCATGGCCGGCTACCTGATCCTCGCGGCGTTCTACCTCACGCTGACCGTGTCGTTGAGCCTCGTCCTGCAATGGTACGAACGCAGGATCGCGACCCCGCGATGAGTCAATCCGTTGTGACCACCCTTGGCGACCTCATCGAGCGGTTCGATCATGTTTCGATGGCTGCCGCCGACATCGATGCCGCTATCGGTATGGCTGAAGCGATGGGGGGAACACAGTTCGACGGGGGTCTGAGTCCGAGCGGTGATTTTCGGTGGGAGCAGTTCTCGTTGCCCGGCCAGGGAACGCTCGAGATCATTGCATCGGTCGACAAGACCGACTCCGACCATTTCATCAACCGTTTCATCGCCGAACGCGGCGAGGGGCTGCACCATCTCACCTTCAAGGTCAGCGATATCGACGCTGCCATTGCCCTTGCGCGCGACGCGGGATTCGTCGTCGTGGGAGAGGACAGCTCGGACCCCGAGTGGAAAGAGGCGTTCATCCATCCGAAGTCCTCCCACGGCGTCCTGATCCAGCTGGCCGAGTTCCCCGAATCGCACTGAACGTGAATCGCACAGCACTGATCCCGATCAGGGACTTCTCAGGGATGACGCGTCTGTCCGGCGTGCTGTCGCCTCCACAGCGTGTACGACTGAGCACGAATCTTGCGGAACAGACGATTGCCGTGTCCCACACCGCCGGTTTCAGACCCGTTGTTCTCACGTCCGACCCCGGCGTCACGACGACCGCTCGTTCGAACGGTGCACACGTCGTGGGTGACGACGGAACCGGCCTGACAGGGGCGGTCACGGCCGCTGTACGCGACCTCGACGGGCCGTGGATTGTGGTGCACGCCGACCTGCCATTGCTCGATTCGGACGTGCTGGCCCAGGTGGCGAGGACTGCGGACGAACGTGGACACGCCGTTTGCCCCAGCATCGACGGAGGTACGAACGTGTTTGCGGGAACAGGGCAGCTCGATTTCTCGTATGGCCCCGGATCGTTCACCCGACATCTCGCGATGGTTCCGTCAGCCGGGGTCATAGCCGATCGACGAACAGCACTCGAGGTCGACACACCGGGCCATCTGGCGGCGTTGAGGAGCCTGCGTCTCGTGTCTAGCCTCGTGTCGTGACCAACATCTACGACGACCTCGCAAATGCTCCGAGAGCTTTGGACACGCCGAGCCGCGTGCTGACCATCGGGGCGCACCCGGATGATGCCGAGTTCGGAGCAGGTGCGACGCTTGCCCGTTGGGCACGCGACGGCAGTGACATCACCATGGCGATCGTGACCGATGGCTCCAAGGGCTCGTGGAATGCAGATGAGAACCAAGCCGAACTCGTCAAGCGACGTCAGCGGGAGCAGCATGCCGCAGCTGCGATCATCGGAGCCTCCACCGTCCTTTTCCTGGACGAGGTCGATGGCGAGCTCGAGTACTCGGCGGCCCTGCGGCTCCGCCTGGCAACAATCATCCGTGATGTCAGACCAGATGTCGTGATGAGTCACGATCCGTGGCAGCGATACCAGCTCCATCCCGACCATCGGGCGACAGGCTTGGCCAGCGTGGACGCCGTTGTCTCGGCCCGCGAACCACTCGCAATGGTGGATTCAGGTCTCGCGGCTCACCGACCCGTTGCCATCCTGTTGTGGTCGGCAGATCAACCCGATCACCTCGAACCCGCGGAACCGGACTTCTTCGATCTCAAGGTGCAAGCGCTGCTGTGTCACTCGAGCCAGAGCGAAACGACGATGGGTGACGCAGCATCGGACGTCGGGGCCCGTGACGCGTTCATCGACAAGCTTTCGCAACGCCACGTCGACAACGGCAGCCGATTCGGTTCGGGCCCTGCCGAGATCTTCAAGAGGCTGACGCCATGAGTGTTCTCGTACTCGGTACCGGGATCGTTGGTTCAGCTGCGATATGGGATCTCCAGCGGCGTGGACACACCGTCATGGCAGCCGATGCCGACGCAGGATCGGTATCGGGCGCGGCCGATCGGTTCGGGGTTGCCACGGTCGTGGTCGACGTCGGCGACCCGGCCGCATTGACCGACCTGATGGCTCCGCATGATGCCGTCATCTCGGCTGTCCCGTACCGCTACGGGGTGCAGGTTCTGCGATCTGCCATCGCATCGGGTACCCACTACTTCGACTTCGGAGGAAACCCGACGGTCGTCGCCGCCCAGGTGTTGCTCAGCAACGACGCGGCCGGTGCCGACATCCTTGCAGTGCCTGACTGCGGGCTTGCACCGGGGATAGCGAACGTCATGGCGGCACAACTCATCGCCGATGCGGGCTCTGACCCGATCCACAGCGTGCAGATACGCGTTGGTGCTTTGCCGCAGCAACCCAGCGGCGCCCTCGGCTATCAATTGGCCTTCAATCCCGCCGGCCTCATCAACGAGTACGCCGAGCCGTGTGAAATCCTTGAGGATGGCGCCTATCGGACGGTCGAGCCCCTGGCGAGGATGGAGCACGTCGACTGGGACCGATGGGGTCCGCTCGAGGCATTCTCGACCGCCGGGGGGACGTCGACGATGTGTCAGACGTATGCGGGACGGGTCTCGCATCTCGAGTACAAGACCCTCCGCTTCCCGGGCCATGGTGCTGTATTCCGTGGTTTGTACGAGATCGGGATGTTTGATGAAGAAGCGGGCCGACGCGGTGTGGCGCCGCGTGACATCCTCCTCGATGCGCTCAGCGAAACACTTCCGAGTGGTGAACCCGACCTCGTCCTGGTACGCGTCTGGATCGAATCCCCGGGCGGGAACCACAGGACCATGCAGTTCGAGGACACCGAACGCGACGGGTTCTCAGCTCTGGCGCGAACCACTGCTTTCCCGGCGACTGCGCTCGCAGATCTCGTGCTCGGGGGAACGGTCGGCAAACGTGGCGTGCTGACCATGCACGAGGCCGTCACCGGCGACCTGCTGCTGCCTGAGCTCGAGACCGTCGGCATCACTGTCGAGCACCGGTGACCGTGACCCAGTCGGGAGCCGACACCCGCTAACGTACAGGACATGAGTACTCCTGTCGCAGTGGTCCCCGGTGGAACAGGATCGGTTGGGAAATGTCTCCTGCCGCTCCTCCTGGAGCGAGGTTTCAACGTCGCAGCAACGTATCTGCTGCCCGATGAGGCGACCGCACTCGAAAGCCATCTCGACTTCGACGAAGACCGCCTGATTCTCCGACGAGTCGACGTCTCGGACGCCTCGGCGGTCAACGCATTCATGGGCGAGGCAGTCGATGCGTTCGGATCGATCAACGTCATGTGTTCGCTCGTCGGAGGGTGGGCAGGCGGCCGCGATGTGTCCGAGACCGATGACATCCGTCTCGATCGCATGATCGACCTCAACCTCCGTACGGCGTGGAACACCACCCGTGCTGCGATCGACCACATGGATGAGGAGTGGGGACGGATCATCCTCATGGGTTCGAAACATGCCCTCGACGCACCCGCAGGCCAGGCTGCGTACAACGTCGCGAAGTCGGGTGTCCTCGCCCTCGCAAAATCGGTTGCGACCGAACTGCTCGACACGAACACGACCTGCAACGCGCTGCTTCCCTCGGTGATCAACACCGATGCGACACGGGCCGCACTCCCGTACGCCGACTACGTGAACTGGCCCCAACCCCAAGAGATCGCTGACGTGATCAACTTCCTGGCCAGCAAGGAGTCGAAGGTCGTCAACGGGGCATTCATCCCGGTGTGGGGTTCTGCCCTGATCTAGGCGACGGGTGGGTTCACGCCGAACCACGGCTCACGGGCAAGCTCGCCTTCGAGGACCCCACGATCGCCGTCGTCGGCCACCGATGCCGTCAGGACTCGTGCCATCTCAAATGATCGGCGTGCACTGTCGAGGTCACCCAGCGACGCGAACGCCCGGGCCAACGCCTCGTGTGCGAACGGTTCATCCCAATCCTCCATGACGTCGGGATGTGCCCGCACAAGGTCGAGGCATCGCTGTGCGTGTTGTAACGCCAATTCGCGCTCCCCCACCAACGTCGCCGTACGTGAGATCAAGTGCTCACCCCGGGCCCAGTTCGCCTCATTGCCGACCGTCCGCCAGTGATAGGCCGATGCATACGCCGAATACAGCGCGGCCTCACGGTCGGCCCGTGGCGAGTCTGGGGACACGGTCGCCCCGACGATCGCATCCCACGCCGTGTTGTTGAGCTGTGTACCGAACCAACGGTGCAGGTCACGCTGGTCGACCATCTGCTCACCGACGAATGTGCTGAGCTCGTGCCACCCCTCAAACCCGTACTCGCGAGCGATGGTCACCTGGGCGTCACGCAGGGTGAACGCCTCGTGCGTCCCGCCGGAGGGGTGGAACTTCGACACCCTGTCCATGGCTTGTCGAGAACCGTCCAGAAATGCCCGCTTCAGGTCCTTCGCCTGCTTCTTGAGCTGGGTGATGTTCGGTGACCCGGGGAGGGACTTCGTTGCGTTCTGATCGCTCATGACAACTTCCTTTCACAGGCCGATGTCCGCTGAGGTGGCCGAAAGAAAGTCGATTCCGTCGGATGACCAACCGGATGGGCGCTGCCCTTGCCGCGAACAGGAGGCGCACCGGTGCGCTCTGCGACAGATTCTATCAGCGGCCGAAGAAGTGAGGTGTCGGGATGAAGGCGGTTACAGCCTGGTTGCGCAGACCCGCACTATGGGAACCGCTGTCACAGGGAGGATCGCCCTGATCTCATCCAGCATCGCCGCGAGTACGGGCGGGCGAAGATACGCATCCTTGGCCTCGGCGGAGGTGAGATACCGATGCTTGATTGCCATGATCTGTTGCCCCAGCGCTTCAACCGACATCCCTGTTCCCTCAAGCGTTCGGTCGAGGTCGACCGGATAGGTGAAGGGCTCGATCTCCTCCACGTTGTCGACCCGGTACCCCTGACGAATGAACGAGTTCACCAGCATCGGGATCTTGAGCCCGAATCCTGTCCGACCGAACGGTCCTTCCCTCGGTGGGAGATCGAGATATCGGATGAGCTGGATCAGACCGTGGGTTTCGAATGCCACGCCACGTGCAAAGACATCCCCGGATTCGAGAAGTGGCTCGAGATCGGCCTCGACCGCAACGAGGTGGTCCGCAGCATTCGAGTGGTCGCCGACGAACCTCGGCAGTGCGAAGAACGAATGGGTCGACACCACGACGGACCCGCCTGGTCGGAGGACACCATGCATCTGATCGAGAATGTCGTCGACGTCGACATCGTGCGCCTCGACAGTGGGGAATTGGATGACCATCCGGGCAAGGATCACGTCGGCGGATGCATGCGGAAGCACCGAACTGATGCGCTCAGCACCCGCATCGGTCACCCACTGCGCGCTGGCGGGCAACGCCTCGGGACGCGGCGCGTGGGGTTCCGGGGCGGTGGCGGTGAGGCTCGCAGGACCGCGAGAGTTCACATAGTCGGACAGATCGCCCAGTCCTGCGGAGAAATCCACGACGTCCTTGCCCTCGACCAGGCCCTCGGGAACAAAGTTCTCCCTTTGGTAGTAGACGAACGGTCGGATCGTCGCCCAGTTGCGATCGGATTCCCACACTGGCGCACGCTCACCGGATGTCATGTCGGGAAGGTAGTGACCCTCCGAGATCACGGTCACAGGATCTTTGAAGTTCG
>CBDUOH010000100.1:0-6326 GCA_965368815.1 uncultured Acidimicrobiia bacterium | reverse complement strand
GCGTCAGAACCTGCACCGACGTAGAACACTGCCACATCGCCGAGGGTTCGCGCCTTTGACACGAGTTCGAGTGTGCCCGTTGACGGCACGCCGTCGTTGTCTTCTGCGAATACCCAGATACCCATGTCAGATCACCTTTGCCTGTTCGAGTTTCTCGACAATCCTCGCGTAGGCTTCGCCGTCGTCCTCGACGATCTCACCTGCCGCCCTCGCCGCGACCGGCTCGACGGACCGGACGACCTGTGCGGTGTCGTTGGATGCTCCGAGATCGGCCGCCGTCAAGGTGGTCACCGGCTTGGACTTGGCCTGCATGATGCCCTTGAAGGTCGGATAGCGAGGTTCGATGCCTGCCGTCACCGTCACGAGAGCCGGTACGGGTGCAGTAACGACGTCGTACCCGGCTGCAGTCTGGCGTTCGATGGTCACCGTCCCGTCACCGGTCTCGACCTTGCGTGCAAATGAAAGACACGGGACATCGAGGATTTCGGACATGATCTGTGGCATGACCCCCGAGTACCCATCGGTCGATTCCGTCCCGGCAACCACGAGGTCGAAGCCCTCTTGCCGGATGGCTGCGGCCAGAACGCGTGCGGTGGTCAGCGCATCGGCCCCCTTGAGCGCATCATCATCGACGATGACCGCCTTGTCGGCACCCATCGCCAGCGCCTGCCGGATCCCTTGGAGTGAGCCTGATGGCGACATCGAGTAGAGCGTGACGGTGCCCTCGGTGGCCTCGGCTAGCTGAAGTGCTATCTCGACCCCGGAACGATCCGTGTCGTCGAGAACCTGGTCGTCGGGACGGATGATCCAGTGGTTGTCGCCGTCGAGCTCATACGGCGTGGCCGGGTCGGGAATCTGCTTGACGCAGACCGCGATGTTCATGACAGGCTGCTCCTTGTGATGATGGTGCGTGCCCATGTTATGGGCGTTCGCGGTGCTGCCGGAGAACTGTCAGCGGGATCGGCGGTGCTCGACATCGACCAACGTGGGCAGGAACTGGTCGACGACAGAGGTGAACCCCGATTTCGCCTTTTCTGCTGTCTCGGTCACTTCTTCGTGCGAGAGCGGGTGTTCGGCAATCCCCGCGGCGAGGTTCGTCACGAGGCTGATTCCGAGCACCTCGGCACCCATGTGGCGGATTGCGATGGCCTCGGGGACGGTCGACATGCCAACGAGATCTGCCCCGAGCGTCTTGGCCATCCGTACCTCGGCAGGTGTTTCGTACGTCGGTCCGAGGAACCATGCGTACACCCCTTCATGTGGAGGCAGGTTGTTGGCGGCAAACGTCTTGGCGAGCTCGGAGCGAAGCGACGGGGAATACACGTCGGACATGTCAGGAAACCTCGGGCCGAGTCGGTCGTCGTTGTCCCCGAGGAGGGGGTTGCGCCCCGTAAGGTTCAGGTGGTCCGAGATCATCACGAGATCCCCGGGCGAATATGCAGGGTTGATGCCTCCCGCCGCGTTGGTCAGGAGCACGCGGCGTGCGCCGCAGGCAACCGCCGTCCTGACACCGAACACGACATCGTCCATGTCCCAGCCTTCGTATGCGTGGACGCGCCCTGAGAACAACAGCACGTTCCTGTCCCCGATGGGGGCGGCGACGACGGATCCGGTATGACCCGCCACCTTCGGAGTCGGGAACCCGGGGATGTCGCTGAACTTGATCTCGACTCCGTCGCTGACGGTCGTTGCGTAGGACCCGAGGCCCGAGCCGAGCACAACTGCGGCGTCATACCGATCGACGCCGGTGTACATGCGAATGGAAGCTGACGCCGCCATGAGTGTGTGATAGTTCATCTGACCTCTCCCAGAATCAATTCGCCTCGCGCGACCGGTTGGTCCGAGATGCCGAAGGTGTCCGAAAGGACGCTGAGTGCGCTCGCGAGGGACTCGGAATCACGGTAGGTGACCTCCGCCAGCGGGTCTCCAGCCGACACCGCATCCCCGACCCGCACCAGGACCTCGATTCCGACACCGGGATCGATGTCATCCTCCTTGCGTGACCTGCCAGCTCCGAGGCGTACCGATGCAAGCCCGATCTCATAGGCGTCGCAGCGGGTGATGTACCCGTCGCCAGCTGCTGTGATCCGTTCGCTGTGGGGTGCCTTCGGCAACAGCCGCACGTCCTCGATCGCCGCCGGATCGCCTCCCTGGCGTTCGACCAGCTTCACGAAGGTCTCATAGGCTGCCCCGGATGTCACAGCGTGCGAGACGGCCGTGCTCGCCTCGCCGACATCCGTCACTCCGCTCAGTACCAGCATCTCGGTGGCGAACCGCATCGTGAGCGCCGTCACATCCTCGGGACCTGAACCCCTGAGGACCTCGATCGATTCGATGATCTCGTTGGCGTTTCCGACCATCCGACCCAGTGGTTCGTCCATGTTCGTCAGCAACGCCGTGACCGCGGTGTCGTGAGCCTTTCCGATGTCGACCATCGTCCGTGCGAGGGTGGTGGCATCCTCGACGTTCTTCATGAAGGCACCGCTGCCGACCTTGACGTCGAGCAGGAGACCATCGAGGTCCTCGGCAAGTTTCTTGGACATGATCGACGACGAGATCAAGGGGATGGACGGCACCGTGCCGGTGGCATCACGGAGGGCGTAGATCCTGCGGTCCGCAGGGACGAGCTGCTCGGTTTGTCCCACCATGACGACACCGATCTCATCGAGTTGGCTGTCGAAGTCTGCCGGGTCGACGTGCGTTGAGAACCCGGGAATGGATTCGAGCTTGTCGAGGGTCCCCCCGGTGTGTCCGAGTCCCCGTCCCGACATCATGGGGACCGCCACCCCACAGGCGGCAACGATTGGTGCGAGTGGTATCGAGATCTTGTCACCGACCCCACCGGTGGAGTGTTTGTCGATCTTGGGCTTCGCGACCCCCGACAGGTCAAGCACCTCTCCCGAATGGAGCATTGCGTCCGTCCACGCCGCGAGTTCATCCCCGTCGAGTCCGTTGAGCACGATTGCCATCAGGAGTGCGGAGAGCTGGTAGTCCGGGATGCGGTCAGCGGTGTACTCGGTGATGATCCAGCGAAGCGCATCGGCGTCAAGTGCCCGGCCGTCCCTCTTGTAGCCGATCAATTCGGTGATCGAGAATGTCATGCGCCGTCCTTCATCACGACTCGGCCCCTGACGATGCGCACGCCCTCGGCCCTGAGTCGCTGAGCATGGTCGGCCTCGTTGTCGGGCACAAGTCTTCCGGATGAGGCAATGACCCGCCACCACGGGAGTCCCGGGGTATTGCGGAGCAGGTTGCCCACGGCGCGAGCCGCTCCCGGGTAGCCGGCTTCTGCGGCGACTTCGCCGTAGGTGGCCACCGATCCGTGAGGTATCGACTCGATGACCGCAACCACGCTGTCGGTGAAGTCCTGCGTCCGTGTTCGGTCGGTCACCTCCGTCACAGCGTGCCGAACAGACGATCTCCCATGTCCCCCAGACCGGGCACGATGTAGAAATCATCGTTGAGTTCGCGATCGAACGACGCCGCGATCACTTGGACATCCGGGTGATCCTCGTACATCTTCTTGACACCCTGGGGGGCGGTCACCACGCACAGGGCTGTGACATTGGTTGCGCCCGATGACTTGACCTTGTCCACTGCCCAACTCAGTGACCCCCCGGTTGCAAGCATTGGTTCGCAGATGATGACGGTTGCACCGGAGAGATCCGGCAACTTCGAGTAGTACTCCTGGGGGAGTGCCGTAGTTTCATCCCTGGCGACACCCGCGAATCCGACTTTGACGTTGGGGATCGTCTCAAGGATCGCCGAGAGCATGCCGAGTCCGGCCCGCAGCACCGGGACCGCCACGACGTTGGAAAACCGATAGCCCTTGGTCTTCTCCATCGGCGTTTCGATCTCGAACTCCTCAAGGGGCACCCGTTTCGTTGCTTCGAGCACCAGGGTGTACGTGAGGCCCTTGGCAGCTTCCCGGAACTGGGGCGGGGGAGTGGACTTGTCCCGCAGGACGGTCAGGTAATGGCGGGTGAGCGGGTGATCGATGACAGTGAGATTCATGCCACCACGATACCGGATGGAGCCAACGGAAATACGGGTCTGTGGTTCGGTTCCGCCGAAGCCCTACGAGTCGTCGTCCGACACGACCTCGGTTCGCAGTCGGGCGACGAGAATCGCCGCACCCAGCATGGTCACACCGGTGAGGAACAAGGCGAGGGGTGCCCCCAGCGTGTCGCCGAAGAACTCGAAGATCACCTGCGGTGCGAACAGGAAGACTCCCGCGGCCCCGAAACCGAGGAGGATCGTGTCGCGAAGGACGACGCTGAGTGTCAACAGGGCGCCGGCGGAGGCCACGCCGAGCAGCAGAGGCCACGCGGCATTGTCAAACCACATCATTTGGGGGCCCATCAATACCGCGACGCACCCGAGTGCATACGCCGTCCGCTTCGGTGGAAGAAGTCCACGCCAACCGAGTACCAGCCACGCCGAGCCCAGTCCCCAGATGACCATTCCGTAGATCCAGTCGTTCGGTTCATCGATCTGGGCGAGGCTCGACAACGCCGTGGCGAGGACGCCTGCGCCGAGCACGAGCTGTTGAAGACTGCGCTGGGCCAGCCGGTAGAGCGCGAATGCGACGATGAGGCCGGCGACGGAACCGACCATGACCGTCGTCTCCTCGCTGGCCTCAAGGATTTCATCGGCGAACAGTCCGAACCAGAACGCGACGCCTATCGCACCAAGGGCCCACAAGAAGCTCGACAACCGGCGAATCGCCTCGACCCCGTTGGACCGGATCACCCACCCGGCAACAAGCAGGACAGCTGTGCCGATGGCGACGACGATCAGCCGCTCCCAGGACCCGAAGCCGTCCCAAGCCTCACCGATGAGCACGAACAGGGCCACGAGCGCCAATGTCCCGCCGAGGTATCCGAGAACCTCTGCGATCAAAGGGATTCTCTGCTCGTCAGCCCCCGGCGCCTCGTGCGAGCGAATCAGGTCCGCCTGTCGCTCGTCGATGATTCCGGCGGCTACCCATTCCTTGAGCTTTGCGGACAATTCCTTCAGGTGTGCCTTCCTGATGTGACGTAGGGACATCGTACTCCCTCCGGGTTGGCGCGTCAGCAACTCCGTGCCGCCGTCCTCCGCGGAGTTGGTGGCAGGTGAGCGTCCTTACAATGTCGGGCGATGTTCGATTCACTCAGCAACAGGCTCAGCGACGTATTCGGGAACCTCCGGAGCAAGGGACGACTCACCGAGGATGATGTCAACGTCGCCATGCGTGAGGTACGCCTTGCGCTTCTTGAGGCGGATGTGAACCTCATTGTCGTCAAGTCCTTCATCGAGAGGGTGAAGTCGAGAGCTGTCGGCGCAGAGGTGACCAAGAGTCTGACCCCCGGTCAGCAGGTCATCAAGATCGTCCACGAGGAGCTGATCGTCACACTCGGGAAGGAAGAAGTTCCCCTGGTTCGTCCGGCCGCCCCGCCTCTGGTCATCCTCATGGTCGGACTCCAGGGTTCGGGCAAGACGACGACCGCCGCCAAGCTTGCCAAGCACGTCAAATCGAAGGGCAAACGCCCGATGCTCGTTGCCGCCGACCTTCAGCGTCCGGCCGCCATCGATCAGCTCGAACAGCTGGGTGAGCGCATCGGCGTACCGGTTTTCGCCGACCGCACGAGCAAACCTGCACGGGTCGTCAAAGCGGGTCTCAGGGCTGCACGTGACCAGTCAGCCAACGTTGTGATCGTCGACACTGCGGGTCGGCTCCAGATCGACACAGACCTGATGAAGGAGCTCGAAGCGATCCGCAAGGTTGCGGAACCGGATGAAACCCTGCTGGTTGTCGACGCGATGACAGGGCAGGAAGCCGTCAATGTAGCCAAGGGCTTCGGTGAGTACACGAAACTCACCGGCCTCGTGATGACGAAGATCGATGGCGATGCCCGAGGCGGTGCCGCAATCTCGGCACGTGAGGTGACCGGTGTCCCCATCAAGTTCGTCGGTACCGGTGAGTCCATGGACGGGTTGGATGCGTTCTATCCCGAGCGGATGGCATCGCGCATCCTCGGCATGGGTGACGTGTTGTCGCTCATCGAAAAGGCCGAGCAGAACTTCGATGAGGGTGAAGCTGAGCGTGCGGCCAAGAAGATGATGGACGCTTCGTTCGACCTGGAGGACTTCCTCCTCCAGTTCCAGCAGATCCGGAAGATGGGACCATTGCAACAGCTGGTTGGTATGCTTCCCGGCGCAGGTTCGGCCCTGAAAGACGTCCAGGTGGACGAGAGTCATCTCGCCCGCGTCGAGGCAATCATTCGGTCCATGACCCCTGAGGAACGACGGAATCCGAAGATGATCTCGGGTAGTCGCAGGCGCCG
>CBDUOH010000099.1:0-6430 GCA_965368815.1 uncultured Acidimicrobiia bacterium | reverse complement strand
ATGGATCCCTGCGATGGCGTTCAAGGAGATTCACCTGGAGCCGGTGCAGTGGCTGGAGGTAGGCATCACGAACCCGCAGCGTCCGCTGCAGCACGGGGTTGCTGTCCAGCAGCGTGACCTCACCGGTGATCGCAAGGACCTCATCGACGGTCCGTTCGTACTCCTCACGGATCATCGTGAAGATCCCCGCATGGAGCTCCTGAGGGGCCAGCGTCGACACATATCGCTCAGCGATCGTGAGATCGGTCTTCGAGAGGGTCATCTCGACGTTGGAGATGAACGTCGAAAAGAACGCAAGTCGCCGATACATGTCGGCAATCGTTGCCGAATGCCCGTTCTCGCGTGCCGTGGCCAGACCGGTACCCACGCCGAACCATCCGGGGATGATCTGTCGGCTCTGGGTCCACCCGAATACCCACGGGATCGCACGGAAGTCATCGAGGGAACCCTCGCCATCGGGTCGTCGCGACGGGCGCGAGCCCAGATGCAACGATCCGAGCTCCTCCACGGGAGTCGCGTGTAGGAAGTACGAGAGGAAGCCGTCGGATTCCACCAAACCGCGGTACGCGTTGAAGGCCGCGGCGGACACATCGTCCATGGTGTCATGCCAGCGATCGAGATCCTGCTGTGATCGGCGCGGTGTCCTGTGGAGCAGCGAGGCATCAAGCGCAGCCGAAAGCGTGAGTTCCATGTTCTTCTGTGCAAGTTCGGCGAGCCCGTACTTGTCGGAGATGACTTCGCCCTGTTCGGTGATCTTGATCAGCCCGTCCACCGTCCCCCACGGTTGGGCGAGAATGCTCTCGTAGGTGGGGCCACCGCCCCGACCGATGGTGCCACCCCGACCATGGAAGAGCCGCAACGTCACGCCGTGCTTGGCGGTGATGTCCCTGAGCTGCTGCTGTGCCTTATAGATCTCCCATTGCGACGTTGTGATACCGCCGTGCTTGTTCGAATCCGAGTACCCAAGCATCACTTCCTGGACGTTGCCCCGAAGCTCAACCAGCCGTCGGTACGGCTTGGTCGTCAGCAGCTCATCGAGAATCGCACCCGATGCCCGGAGTTCGTCGACCGTCTCAAGGAGCGGGACGAATCCGATCCGGGCGACCGACGCATCGAGATCGATGAGACCGACATGGCTCGCCAGCACCGTCGTAGCCAGCACATCAGCTGCGTCGCGGGTCATCGAGATGATGTAGCTCTCGATCGTCTCGTCGCCGAAGCGATCCTTGAGTTCACGGATCACCTCGAACACGCGGATCGTCTCGGCGACATCGGCGTCGTCCGTGGTCGTGGCTCGTTGCCCCCCGGCGCGTGCGAGAAGCGACGCATAGTGCTCCACGGGGGGTCCCTGCGAGGCGCCGAACAGGGCGTCGACGGCCGGATGGTGTTTGCTGGCGTGCTGCCGGATGTCCATTGTCGCCAGGTGCATGCCGAACGCGGCCGTGGTGCGACACAACCGGGCAACCATCCCCGATGCCACGAGTTCGCCCTCGTTGGCAACCAACGAACGATGCATCATCGTCAGATCGGCAAGGACTTCACCGGTCGTGCGGTAGACGGGAACTTCGAGCGAGTCTCGCGACGACAGCGCTGCCTGGGTGTTGAGCAGTCGCTGGTGCATGAACGCAAGCTTCAGCCGATAGGGCTCCTCGGCGTCGAGCAGCCCGAAGGATGCCTGCACATCGGGCATCGCGCGCCGTTCGTCATCGAGGCTCTTGACGAGCTCGTCGCTGACCGTCCGTATCCGTGTCGACGTGGACAGGTCCGTGGCAAGGTCACGGACCGCCGCCGTGAGATTCCTGACCGCGTGCACGTGCTGCGACTCCACGATCGACGCTGTGAGCGCGGCGGTGACGAACGGATTCCCATCCCGGTCGCCACCCACCCAGGTACCAAAGCTGATCGGACTGGTGTCGATGGGAGCTTCGATCCCCAACCGGGCAAGCTCGTTGGCGTAGGTGTCGAGGACCTCGGGCACGGGTCCCTTGAACAGCTCGTCGAAGTAGTACATGACCGAGGTCGCTTCGTCCTGCGGGTTCGGCCGGCCTCTCCGGAGCTCATCGGTCTGCCAGATGAGATCGATCAGTTCGGCGATCCGCCGATCGATCCGTCTGTGGTCCGCCGCGGTCGATCGGGTGTCGAGCCGCTCATGGAGCAACCGTGCGATCGCGTTGAGTTTCGAAAGAATCGAACGCCGCGATGCTTCCGTCGGATGCGCGGTGAAGACCGGCCTCACGTCAAGTCGCGCGATCATCGCCTCGACATCAGACGATGCGAGGCGTGCCGCCGCTATCTGATCGACCGAACGCTCGAGCCAGCCACGATCCCTGGTCGTCCGGGATGACATCTCGTCGAGCCGGTGCGTCTGTTCGGCGACGTTGGCGAGGTAGAAGTAGGTCGTGAACGCACGGACAAGCGTCTCGAGCTGGCCGACGTCGAGATCGCCGAGCACGCCATCGAGCGCATCATCCTGGGCGGCGTCCGAACCGAGCAGCGAGCGGGTTGCGGTCCGTACGGTCTCGACCAGATCGAGGAGATCGCGACCCTCCTGACGCACCAATGAATCGCCGAGTTGATTGCCAAGTCGACGAATATCGGCACGCAGCGCCGCATCGGTCGTGCCCTCACCGAACAGGCGCGCATCAACCACTGCGTTCTCTGCTCTCGGGTGTTGGCCGCATGGTCGTTCTCCGTTGCTCCGTGTCAACGACCGTAGCGGCGTTCCCTCCGTGTGAAATCGCGCAACGCACGCAGGAAGTCGACGTATCTGAATGCGGGCCAGTACACGTCGACGAACGAGTATTCGGCGTATGCGGCCTGCCACAGAAGAAACCCGCTCAGCCTCGCCTCACCAGACGTTCTCAACACGAGGTCGGGATCGGGCAGATCCGACGCATACATGCGCGACGACATGGCGGCATTGTCGATGTGATCGGCGATCTCTTCAGCAGGGACACCGGATGCAGCCAGGCCGTCAACGAGATCCTTGACGGCATCGACGATCTCCTGCCTGCCACCGTATGCCACGGCGATCGTCACCTTGCGAGACCCCGTTGCGCATCGATCCTCGAGCCGTTTGGCTGCCTCGACGAGTTCTGAAGGCAGCAGGTCGAGGCTGCCGATGAAGCGAACCCGCACGTCGCGACCTGCCGTCGTGGTGGGGATACGATCGAACATCTCGGCGAGTACCTCGTAGTACGGGACGAGCTCCTCCTGTGGCCGGGCAAGGTTCTCGGTGGACAGAAGCCAGCAGGTCACCGCCTCGATCTCGAGTTCGGCGGTCCAACCAAGAAACTCGATGAATTTGGCCATTCCGACCCGATAGGACGCTGCGTAGTCGGGCAGACCCTCAGCTCGTGCATATCGACGATGCCCATCGTGGATGACCCCCACGTGTTTCGGTAGGGCACCACGATCGAGGTTCCTCAAGAGCCGTTCCTGATAGATCCGATAGATCGGTGCGAGCGCAGTGGATTTGACCGACACGATCCGACTCCTCGGGTGATTGAACCTCTCCAATCGTAGGGCTGATCCGATGATTGGCATATGGGTAGCGGGGATCATCTGTAGCCTTCGTGCGATGCATGCACCTCGTTGGACACTCGGCCGGATGGAGAACCCTGTTCGTGGGTTCCTCCACGGCACCGCCGCGCTTGCCGCAGTGGTGGGAACAGTGTTCCTCGTCGTCCGGTCCCCGAACTGGGGAATCAGGGTCGGAGTGATCGTTTTCGGATTCGCATTGGTTTCGCTGTACACGACCAGCTCGCTCTATCACGCAGTCCCGTGGCGCGATGCCTGGAAGTACCGGATGCAGCGGCTCGACCACGCGATGATTCTTGTGCTGATCGCCGGTACCTACACACCCGTTGCCATCGCTGCTCTCGACGGGACGTTGCGCTGGGTCGTGCTCGGGGTTGCATGGGGCACCGTTGCGGTCGGAGCTGCCCAACACATCTTCTTCCCCCGGGACAGCCAAGCGTTCTCGATGGCGCTCGGAGCCGGGATGGGCTGGCTCGGCGTCACGATTGCGTGGAAGATCGTCCCCGAACTCGGATGGGCGGCGTCCGGATTGGCGCTGCTTGGCGGAGTCATCTACACGCTGGGAATCCTGCTCCTCGTGACGAACCGACCGAGACTGTGGCCCCGGGTGTTCTCATACCACGAGGTGTTCCACGTGATGGTCATCGTGGCCTCATTCGTCCACTTCGTGATGGTGTGGCAGTACGTTCTGCCTGCGGCTGCCTGACTGGCCTAGAGGTTCTCGGGAAGCGACGGGCCGGGCACACGGAGGAGCAACAGCCGTCCCTCCTGGTAACCGCCGTTGTGGAAACCGTATGACTCTCCCTCGGCGATGTGGAGCACATCACCGGGAGTGAGACGGATCACCGCTTCGTCGACGGTGAACTCGATCTCACCGACGAAGCAGATGTAGATCCGATGGGTCTTCGCGTTTGTCCGCGGTTCGCGGTCCGCACCAACGGGGACGACGATCTCGGCAAACGACGCGTCGGTGAACGCGTCGGGCGTCAATTCACGGAGCTGGAGATCACCGAACTCAAAGGCTGTGACATCGTTGTATCGCTTGTATTCCATGGTCCTGAGGGTAACGCCGAGCGACGAGATGCCGTCGTTCCCGGTCGCCGTCGATCCGGCATCGCAACCCCCAGCGAGCCATACTCGTGACGTTGATCGACCGCTGTCGGATTGGGAGTCATGGCTGAACGAAACAAGATCAGATATGAGATCGACCTGCGATCGTGGAACTCCGTCGCGCCGGGTACGGACATCGCGATGCGAACGCTTGGCCCCGGGGATCGCGACGAGCTTGCCCACCTGATTCTCGATGCATACCGCGGAACGATCGACTACGAGGGCGAGACGCTCGCAGAGGCGAAGGCCGCCATCGACGAATGGCTCGACGATGCCCCGATGTTCGAGGCGTCGTTCGGCGCTCAGGACGGCGAATCCCTGGTGTCGGCAACGCTGCTCCAAGTACTCGATTCGAACCCGTTCATCAGCATCGTGATGACGCATCCAGCTCACAAGTCGAAGGGCTACGGATCCGCCGCCGTGGAGGCGACCCTCGACATGTTGCGTTCACGCGGATATGAGAAGGTGGTGTTCTTCATCACGGAAGGCAACACGGCTTCCGAGAAGCTCTTCAGGAATCTCGGTGCCGTAGCGGTACCCCGTCGTCAGTGATGTGACCGCCCTCGTTTCTGTCATACCCCGTTGATACGTTGTGACCATGAAGACGATGACACTTGTACGCACCACCGAGAAGCGAGATGAGCTTCTCACGATGACCGACGCCGAGCTTGAGAGTTGGTTCTCCGAAGGCGGCCTCCCCGTCGAAGCAGTCGCTCACTGCTCGTCAGCCGGGTGCAGCGTGTGCTTCCCCGGTCACGACGAGCATGCGATCCGGTCCGACTCGGTAGCTGCCTGAATCGCAGGTGTGAGCGGGGACACGGACGCTGCCATTGGTCGGCCGATACACGTCCGTGCCCAAACCCACACCTCCATCACATCTCGATGAGTTCCGCTACCTCGATCGAGCCACCAGCGTCCCTGATCGGACATCCCGACGCATGTCGTACGGCCTCATCCAACGAGGCAGCCGAGATGACGGTGTAGCCCGTAACACCGTGGGGCCCTCCACCGTTCGAGACCGCACCGTCGGCTGCGACGGTCTTCGCAGCGCCGACGGGTGCACCACCGTCGACGATCGCCTGACCGAGCTGCTCGTACCAGGCACCCCACGCAGCCATGACTGCCGCCTGCTCCTCCTCGGTCTCGGCCATGCCACTACCGCCGTGATAGGCAAAGAGATATTTGGCCATCGTTCGCTCCTGTTTTCTCACACCGACTGTTTCGGTGACTCATCACCACGACGAACGACGATCGGTGAAATCGACCGGGTTTCCGAGAAACCCTGCATCACTGTCATCGGACACCGGGGACAACCGGGCGACCGCTAGGTCGATCTCCAGGTGTCGCGGTGCTCCTTGCGAACCACCCACTTGAGACCCGACCAGACCTCCGAGACCGCTCCGACCTTCACGTCCACCAGACCCGACGGCGTCATCAATCCCATCATCGTTTCGCGACGTTGGAGTGGACTGTCGATTCCCGATGCCTTCTTCGGCCAGCACAGCCAGATCGATCCTGTGGCATCGATCGCCTTCGTGGCACGAGACAGCCCACGGGTGACATCCGCTTCGGTCACGCAGAACATGACGACAACGTCCGCCGTCCGGATTCGGGATGAGAGGAGAACGTTGCCGGGCAACGGGTCGAGCCACTCAGCGAACTCGGCCGGCGCGCCGATCGTGAGCACCCGGGATCCTGCGAGGATCCCCATCTTCTGAGCGAGAGGAGTGCCTGAGTAGCCGACCATGCGGACAACGGTAGCCGGACGGTCTGGCGACCA
>CBDUOH010000098.1:0-6522 GCA_965368815.1 uncultured Acidimicrobiia bacterium | reverse complement strand
ACTGGTCATGGTTCTGGTCGATCACCGTGTCGTTCGCCCTCACGACGTTCATGTCGTATCTGATCAACCGGCGGTGGACGTTCGCGCTCAAGGACGGCAAGGTTTCGGGAAAGGAAACGGTTGCATTCTTCGGGGTGAATCTCGTGGCCTACTTCGCCTCGATCGCGTTCATCGCGGGCGCAGAGGCGATCTTCGGCGAGCTCGATCGTCTGGGGTACAACGTCGCGCTGCTCGTGGCCGCCGTGTTGATGATCCTTCCGAAACTTGCGGGGTATCGAGACATCGTCTTTTCGAACGCCCTCAACGAGAACGGCGCGGAATCGGCAGTGGTCGAGAACCAGTCCTGACCGGCTGTGCGGCGGGCATTGACACCTATGTGTGCAACGCCCTGCGTATCCGCCAAACGCCTTTGAGGGTTCTCGGCACCCGTTTGAGCAGGTTGGACCTTGAGTCCCGCAGCTCTGCCACGGCGACGGGGAGCTCGGCGATCCGGTAACCGGCACGCTCCGCCCTGACCACAAGCTCGGTATCGAACAGGTCGACGGTTGAAATGACATCCGGCACGATGTCATCCACGACGGTCTTTCGGACGAGTTTCATACCATGGGTGTCCGAGACGCCGGACCCGAGGACGAACCGGAGAACGAGGTTGAAGACCCAGGTCGCCAGTCGACGCACGAACCCACGCTGATCGTCGGCACCCGCCACACGTTTCGAGGCCAGGACGATGTCTGCGTCGTCGGACAATGCGAGTGCCTTGGTCAGGAACTCACCGGAGAAGTAGTCGATGTCGAAATTGACGACCCAGTCGGTTTCGGCGTGCACAAACCCGGCCCGCATGGCCGCGCCGTAGTCGGGTTCGGGGAGCTCGAGCAGCGACAACCCTTCGCGGTCGTCCATGGCCGTGCGCACGAGGTCGGCCGTGCCATCGGATGAACCGTTCTCGGCAATCACGACCGTGATGTCGGCGTCGACCGAGGCGATGTCGTCGAAGAGTTTGGGCAACGCACCGGGTAGGAACGCTGCCTCGTTGTGGACTGGGATGACGATCGTGATCGATCGTCGTTGGGCCTGCGACATCGAGCGGCAGTGTAGGGAGCAATGAACAAGCACGTGACCGACGCGACATACACTCGCCACATGGATCTCTCGAACATCATCAAGGCATACGATGTGCGCGGAATCGTCCCCGACGAGCTCGACACCCACAAGGCGGAGCGCATCGGGGCCGCTTTCGCTTCGTTCGTGGACGCTGACGAGGTAATCGTCGGACACGACTGTCGGGTCTCGTCGCCTGCGATCCGAGATGCCCTGATCACAGGAATCATCGGTCAGGGTGTCAACGTCAGGTTGATCGGCGAGATCCCCACCGACATGCTGTATTTCGCGTCCGGTGCATTGGGACTCCCGGGCGTGGTGATCACCGCCAGCCACAACCCCGGCAATTACAACGGCCTCAAGTTCTGTCAACCGGGGGCGGCGCCGATCGGCCGGGAATCTGGGCTTGAGGACATCCGGCACATGGCCGAACGCGGCCTGACCCCTGTGGCCAGGTCGGGCGCTGTGACGACCGATGACATGCGAACCGGGTATGTCGATCACGTGTTGTCCGCCACAGGCGCCGATTCGATCTCGGCCTTGCGGGTCGCCATCGACGGTGGCAACGGAATGGCGGGGGCTGTGCTCCCTGCGGTGTTCGAACGGATCGACGCCTCGATGATTCCCCTGTACCTCGAACCCGATGGCACGTTCCCCAATCATCCTGCGGATCCGCTCCGGCCCGAGAATCTGGTCGATCTGACAGCATTGGTCGTCTCGGAGAGTCCCGACCTCGGGGTTGCTTTCGACGGTGATGCGGACCGAGCGTTCTTCATCGACGACAACGGCGATCCTCTCCCCGGGAGCACGACCACGGCGATCATCGCGGAATGGTTCCTACGGACGCATCCGGGCAGTTCGATCGTCCACAACCTCATCTGTTCCAAGGCCGTCAGCGAACGCGTCGTCTCCCTCGGCGGAACGCCTGTCCGCACCAAGGTTGGCCACTCCTACATCAAACAGGTGATGGCCGAATCCGATGCGATCTTCGGGGGTGAACATTCCGGCCACTACTACTTCAGGGACAACTACCGGGCGGATTCGGGCATCATGGCGATGCTCGTCCTCCTGCGGGTCCTGTCGGACTCGGGATCGAAACTGTCAGAACTCCGCAAGGAGTATGAACCGTACGCACAATCGGGTGAGATCAACTTCGTCGTGGCTGACACGGCAACGGCGGATCGGGCTGTGGCTGAGGCGTTCTCTGATCATGACTCGGACAGGCTCGATGGCCTCACGGTGGACATGGGCGACCGGTGGTTCAACGTTCGGCCTTCGAATACTGAGCCCGTGTTGCGCTTGAATGTGGAAGCACCCGATGCCCGAGCCGTATCCGAGCTTGTTGCCCGGGTGGGAGCCATCATCGAGGAGGCATCGTGACCGAACCATTGATTCCGCCAGACCTGCTCGCGATCATGCAATGTCCGAGTTGTGCTGGAGACCTCGTGGAAAGGGCTGACCCTCCTGCCCTCGTGTGTCAGGCGTGCGGCCTTGCCTACGCGGTGCGTGACGGGATCCCCAACATGATCATCGACGAGGCGGAGCAGACGCGCCCGGACTCGTGAGCCCTACGGTGCGGTCGTGCCTTCGCGGTTGAAGTCGTCTTCGAGTCGTACGACATCGTCGAGGTGTGGTGTTGAGACCTCGATGATCGTCACCGGTCCCGACGCCGGCGCCTCGAAGCGATGGATCTCGCCGACGGGGATGTCGGCGGACTCTCCGACACGCAATTCGGTGACCGAGGCATCTTCGCCTCTCCCTCGGTTGAGGAGCAGTGTTCCCTCGATCACGAGGACAGACTCGAATTTGTAGTCGTGGTACTGCAGACTCAAACGCTTACCGGCATCGATGTGGATCACTTTTCCGGCGTAATGCGGTGTGTGGCTCCAGAGGAGCTCGTAGCCCCACGGTTTGTCGGTTCGTTGTGACATGTCTGCGATGGTAGGCCCGATCGTGGACCGTGCTCGGATTTGTCACGAGGTGATCCACGGGGAGTCCTACCCTCCGGTCACCGCACACTGACCGGGAGTGACCATGGACCACGACATCGCCGACATCGAGCTCGCAGACATTGGGGACAGGAGGATCGAGTGGGCATCTCGGCGTATGCCGGTGCTCGCAGCGATCAGGGAGCGATTCGAAACCGAGCAACCTCTTGCCGGAGTCCGCATCGGTGCTTGCATGCACGTGACTTCCGAGACGGCCACCCTGATGCACACGCTTGTTGCCGGCGGAGCCGAAGTGGCGTTGTGCGCGTCCAACCCGCTCTCGACGCAGGACGATGTGGCGGCGTCACTTGTCAAGGCGGGGATACCGACCTACGCGGTGCGGGGTGAGAGCGCCGACGACTTCTACCGGCACATCAATGCCGTGTTGGACACCCACCCCCACATCGTGTTCGACGACGGCGCTGACATGACGACCGTCCTGCACCGCGAGCGCGTCGATCAGGACGTCGTCGGTGGCATGGAGGAGACGACGACCGGTGTGATTCGGCTCAAAGCGATGGCAGAGGAAGACGTGCTGCGATACCCGGTCGTGGCGGTCAATGATTCCGACACCAAGCACCTCTTCGACAATCGACACGGGACCGGTCAGTCGTCGCTCGATGGCATTCTGCGGGCTTCCAACATCCTGTTTGCCGGGAAACGTGTCGTGGTCGCCGGGTACGGCGACTGTGGTTGGGGCATCGCAACCCGAGCCAAGGGCATGGGGGCCGATGTCATCGTCACCGAGATCGACCCGGTGCGTGCAGTCGCAGCCACGATGGAGGGTCATCGCGTGATGTCGGGTATCGAGGCTGCTGAGGTCGGCGACGTCTTCATCACCGCCACAGGCAACATCCACGTGTTCAGAGGCGAACACTTCGCCAAGATGAAGGACGGGTCGATCATTGCGAACGCTGGTCACTTCGATGTCGAACTCGATCTCGTGGCGCTCGACGAGATGTCGGAGTCTCGTCGGGTGATCCGCGACAACCTCGAGGAATTCGTCATGCCCGATGGCAGGCGGATCCTCGTGGTCGCCGACGGGCGCCTTGTCAACCTCGGCGCTGCCGAGGGTCATCCCGCAGACGTGATGGACATGTCGTTCGCCGATCAGGCGCTCGCCGCCGAGTGGATCATCCAGAACGCCGAGACCCTCAGGCCGCAGGTCTATCGACTCCCGGTGGAACTCGACAACGAGGTTGCACGGCTCAAGCTTCTCGCACTCGGCGGCAGCCTTGAGGAACTCACTCCGCAGCAGGCGGAGTACCTCGGTTCGTGGCAGCACGGAACCTGATACGCACAGGTGGCAGCCGAAAATGTCGCGCTGCTCTGATACGTTCAAACCATGCTGTGTTTGGCATGTGGAGCGTACGGACATCCGTTGTGTGCACCGTGCGGCACCGGGTTGAAGCCTGCACCGTCGGTTCAGTTCGCTGACCTCAAGGTCCATCCCGGGTGGGCACACACTGCGACAGCAGCCAGACTCGTTCACAACCTCAAATACCGGCGGTCACTCCGCGCTGGCTTGTTGCTCGCCGATCGCATGGCAGAAATCGTGCCTTTCGACGTTGACACCCTGATTCCGCTTCCCAGGGTTGTCGGTCGCCGGGTTGCGTGCGGTATCGATCAAGCGGTTGTGCTCGCCGACATGGTGCATGACCTGACCGGAATCCCGGTCGTGCGGGCGTTGCGGGCGCCGTTGTGGCATCGCCGTCTGGCGGGTCGCGATCGCAGAGACCGTTCGGCTCCGGCATTCTCGAGGATGCGGGAGGCCTACGGAAGGATCGTTCTCGTCGACGACGTGTTCACCACCGGAACGACGATGCGAGCGGCAGCCGCGACCGTGAGTGGGCCCGGACCTGTGTCATGTCTGGTGGCGACGTATGCCTGGCGGTCAGCGGCAGCGACGTTGACGAGTCAGGATCGTGGTATCGGGAGCAGCGATGGCGGCGCGCAGAGTGTCACCGAACAGGCCGCATCGCTCGACTAGGAGTCGATCTCCGTATCGAGCGTCCCCTTCTTGTAGAAGCCGGTGGTTTCGTACTCCTCGCCGGTCTTCTTGTTCGTCCACTCGATTGTGATGCTGTGCTTCTTCTGGCTCTTGACCTCGTAGGACCAGTTGGTTCCAGGGTCAGTGCTGACGATGATGACCGTGCCGCCTTCGTAGCCGAACACGACACTGAACTCACCATCGATACCGGTCGACGCTGTCGGATATGAAGGCGCGGTCGTCGTGGTGACGGGGGCCGTCGTCGTCGTGGTTGTGGCGGGAGCGCTCGTGGTCGTCGTGGTGGCTGGAACGGTCGTGGTCGTCGTGGTGGCTGGACCACCAGGTCCGCCTACACCCTCCGTTTCATCCGATTCGTCCGATGCAACGGTCGTCGTGGTTGCATCCCCGGGTGCCGTCGTGGTGGATTCCTCCGACGGGACATTGCCGGCATGCGAAATCTCTGCGCTTGCCTCGGTGAAGGTTTCAGAGGTCGATCCGCCGATCAGGCTGATGGTCGATACGGACGTGATGGCGATGAGGCCGACGACGAGCGCGTACTCGATGATGCCTGCCCCGTCTTCTCGTATGAGTGGTGTGCGGTTTCTCATGGTTGGTTTCTCCGCATGTGGTGGTGGTACCCATCAATGATCGGCAGACGTGCCCCAGTATCTGGATGGGCAGTTCGACCCATTCCGACCCATATATTGGATGGCCGGTCGCGCGGTGTGGATATGGGCACCGACGCCGTCGCACCCGTCGTCCGCACATTTGGTCCCACCGGGTACCATGGGATCAGGAACCGCAGGATCCACCTCAGGAGGTGGCGTGAGGAGCAACGCTCGAACGGCTCGCCGTCCGAACATCCGATGCGCCTCGACCCGCGAGCTTCCTCCCGCCAGACCGACCGTGTTCACACGCGTCGGAATCCCATCCCACGAAAGGGGACAATGTGACCGTTCGCGTTCACGGTAGGAACATGCAGGTGTCGGACAAGATCAAATCGGTCGTGGAGGAACGGATGACCCATGCCGGTCGCATCTTCGACGACGGCAGCCCGGTCGACGTCGAATTCACCGAGCAGCAGAACCCGAGGTTGGCCGACGAGCGCTACACCGTGGAGATCACCTCAAGCGCGGCGGGTCAGATCGTACGCATCGAAGCAGGCGCTGCGGAGGAGCGGGCAGCCCTTGATCTCGCGACCGACAAATACGAACGCCAGTTGCGCCGTTTGAAGGAGCGCCTCATCCAACGCAACCGCGGAGGAAAGAAAGCTCTCAACCATGACGTGGAAGCGTCCGATGCTCAAAAGGACCGTGGCGCACAGATCGTCAAGACCAAGAGATTCGAGATGAAGCCGATGACTGCCGAGGAAGCTGCCCTTCAAATGGACATGCTCGGCCATAGCTTCTACTTCTTTCTCGACGGTGAGTCGAATCAACACTGCGT
>CBDUOH010000097.1:0-6622 GCA_965368815.1 uncultured Acidimicrobiia bacterium | reverse complement strand
AATGAGTATTGATTCCACGGTGTGCATCCTAGAGGTTCCTTCGTCGGTGGCATCGGCGGCTGACGGCCGCCTGCCGCCTACAACGGGATGTTCCCGTGTTTCTTCGGTGGCAGGGTTTCGCGCTTGTTCCGCAACATCTCCATCGCCCGGATGAGGCGTGGTCGGGTTTCTCGGGGCTCGATCACATCATCGACGAGACCGCGCTCGGCTGCGACATACGGGTTGTTGAACTGCTCCTCGTAGTCGGTTGCGAGCTTCTTGCGGTGTGTGTCAGGATCATCGGAATCGGCAAGTTCCCTGCGGAACATGACGTTGACCGCGCCTTGTGCACCCATCACGGCGATCTCGGCCGTCGGCCAGGCGAACACGACGTCGGCTCGGACGGCACGGGAGTTCATGACGAGATACGCACCGCCGTAGGCCTTCCTGAGGATCACCGTCACGCGGGGAACCGTTGCCTCTGAGAACGCGTAGAGCAGCTTGGCGCCGTGGCGGATGATGCCACCGTGTTCCTGATCGACACCGGGGAGGAACCCGGGAACATCGACCAGCGTGATGAGTGGGATATTGAAGGCATCGCAGAACCGAACGAACCGTGCGGCTTTGACGGACGCCTCGATGTCGAGTGTGCCTGCCAGCACGGCCGGTTGATTCGCCACGATGCCGACGGTGTAGCCGTCAAGCCGTGCGAGCCCCACAACGATGTTTCCTGCCCAATGGTGATGGACCTCGTAGAACTCGGCATCGTCGACGATGCTCTCGATGACCTCGATCACGTTGTACGGCTGGTTCGCCGAATCGGGAATGATGGTGGTCAATTCCTCGTCCGAGCGGTCAGACGAATCGGTCGGGGTGAAGAAGGGCGCAACCTCCATGTTGTTCGCCGGGAGCAACGACAGCAGGTATCGGACTTCCTCCATCGCTTCGCGATCGTCGCCGACGACGAAGTGGGTGACCCCGGATTTCGACGAATGGGCATGTGCCCCGCCGAGTTCATCCATCGTCACCTCCTCGCCGGTGACGGTCTTGATCACGTCGGGTCCGGTGATGAAGAGGTGCGAGGTGTCCTCGACCTGGAAGATGAAGTCGGTGAGAGCGGGGGAGTAGACGGCCCCACCGGCGCACGGGCCCATGATGACCGAGATCTGGGGGATGACCCCCGAAGCCCGTACGTTGCGTTCGAAGATGCGTCCATAGCCGTCGAGGCCGACGACTCCCTCCTGGATCCTGGCTCCACCCGAGTCCTTGAGTCCGATGACCGGTGTCCCGGTCTGCATCGCCAGGTCGAGCACCTTGCAGATCTTGTCCGCCACGACTTCGCCGAGCGATCCGCCGAAGCGAGTGAAGTCCTCCGCGAACACGATGACGTTGCGATCATCGATCTTGCCCCAACCTGTGACGACGGCGTCGCCGAGTGGTCGTTTGTCCTCGATTCCGAAACCTTGGGTGCGGTGGCGCACAAAGGGATCGATCTCCTGGAACGATCCCTTGTCGACGAGCAGTTCGATTCGTTCGCGCGCGGTCAGCTTCCCAGCGTCGTGTTGGCGGTCCACGGCTCGCTGGTTGTCGGGCCGAGCAGACTGCTCCCGCAGTTCCCTCAGCTTCTCGATACGTTGTTCAGTGCTCACCGGTCCTCCCGGTAGGCTCGTCGGCAGTGGGACTGTTTGACTCACCTGGAACGGATTTGGCTACACCATACGACATCGTGCACCTGAGGGAGACCGCGTCCACACAGGATGAGGCAGCGGCATGCTTCGAACGGGGTCGACATCCCACGCTTGTTGTCGCCGATCGGCAGCTGGCAGGACGAGGTCGGCAAGGCCGGACGTGGGTCCAACCCGACCGTGCGTTGTTCTCCTCGTTGGCGTTCGGGTGCGACTGGCCACTCGATCGAAGAACCTTGATCCCGCTGATGACGGCAGTTGCTGTCGCCGACGCCATCGATGGTGTGTGTGGGGTGTCCGTCACACTCAAGTGGCCCAACGACATCCTCATCGGCACCGACAAGGCAGGCGGCATCCTCGTCGAGACCTCGGGCGATCGGGTGACGGTCGGGTGTGGGTTGAATCTGTGGTGGCCTGACGCGATCGCGGGGGCGGTTGCACTGTCGGACATCGACCCGGGTTCGGGTGTCGCACTCGACCTCGCAAAGGCGTGGGCCAACGGACTCATGGAGGTTCTGGCCGAGCATCCTGACAGCTGGGACCTTGAAACCTACGTGGGGAGGTCGGCAACCCTCGGGCGACGGGTCGCGTGGGCTGACGGTGAGGGCGATGCCGTCGGCATCGGACCCGATGGCTCGCTGATCGTCGACACCGCGAACGGTCGGACCTTCGTCCACGCCGGAGAAGTACATCTGCACGGGCACCGCTAGCCTGCGGCCAGATCGAGGAGCGAACCGGTGGCAGTCCAGACAGGCGAAGGTACCGTCGACATCATCTTCCACGGCACGAGCGTGCCAGCTGGTCCGCGCACGCTCGGCGGCTACATCGCGCGGCCCGATGGCGCCGGCGAATGGCCCACGGTGATGGTGTTCGGCGCCTCCCCTGTGCCCACCAGTTCACTGAAGTACATCTGTCGTGTCCTTGCCCGTCACGGCATCGCCGCGTTTGCCCCGGACCTCACCGAATCGGCGCGCGCCAACCACTCGATCTCCAGGGCAGTCGCTGCGTTTCTCCAGAACCCGGCCGGGGATTGGTCGAATGCCGAGTTCGGTTTCGGTGTTCTCGCGTTCGGCGACGGATTGCGCGACGCCGCCGCATTGACCGCATCGGATCCGAACGTCGAGGCCTGGGCAGCCGTCGGCGCGTCGGTCGACGAGGATGCGCTTGCAGACCTCAAACGCGCTGCGGTTCCCGGACTTGTGATTGTCAGTCGCGGCGATGCATCCGTCGACGTCGATGAGGTCGTCAGCCGCAAGAACGATCTCCCCAAGACCACACTTGTCGTCTATCCGACCGGTGACACCGGGTTCTGGGACGACGCCGCCCCCGGATACGACGATGGACGAGCCACCGACACGCTTGACCGGCTCATTGCCTTCTTCTCCGAGCAGCTCCCCGCCAAGGTGCTGTGATGGCCAAGTCAGTCGTCACAGGAGGCGCGGGATTCATCGGGTCCAACCTGGTCGATCGATTGGTCGACGAGGGCCATGCGGTCCTCGTTCTCGATGATCTGTCGTCCGGATCGATTGCGAACCTCAAGGATGCGCGATCACGAGGCGATGTGACCCTCCACCAGATCGACGTGACGAACAACGAGGTGGTCGATCTCGTCCGGGCCTTCCAACCAGAGACGTTGTATCACTTGGCAGCCCAGATCGACGTACGTCATTCCGTTGCTGATCCGGTATTCGATGCACGTGTCAACGTCCTGGGTACCGTGAACATGCTCGAGGCGGCCCGCCATGGCAATGCCGAGCGTTTCGTGTTCGCATCATCGGGCGGTGCCATGTTCGGCGACACGTTCAACATCCCGACCCCCGAAACGCAAACGAAGCGGCCCGAGTCTCCGTATGGGGTGTCCAAGGCGGTGGTGGACGGCTACTTCGAGTACTACAGCCGGACCTACGGTCTCGATTGCATGTCCCTCGGGTTCGCGAATGTGTACGGGCCGCGGCAGGACCCACACGGCGAGGCGGGTGTGGTGGCGATATTCGTCGGAGCGCTTCTTGAGCATCAGACCCCGACGATCTACGGCGATGGTCTCCAGACAAGGGATTTCGTGTTTGTCGAGGATGTGGCAGATGCATTGTTCCGAGCTGCACGGATCGGGGGGAACCGCTATCTCAACATCGGGACCGGCGTCGAGACATCCGTGCTCAAGCTGTACGACACGATCGTGGGTGCGACCGGTGTCGATGTTGCTCCTGTCATGGCGGCAGGCAAACGGGGTGAGCAACTCAGGTCGTGCCTCGACAACTCGGCGGCTCGCGCCCATCTCGGCTGGGAACCGTGGACAACCCTCGAAGACGGGATAGCGGCGACTGTCGAGTGGGCGCGGCGCGCGTAGCGAGTGCGTCACCGGGTGACCGGTCGGACCCGCCGCGCTAGAGCTCCTCGAGCGTCTTCGGCCAGTCGTCCTTGAGTAGCCGCGACAGCGAGCGGTCCGCGAGGATCTTTCCCCCCGTCTGACATCCGGGGCAGTAGTTGGTCTCTCGTGCTCCTGCCACGATCCGTTGGATCGGCGCCGAACACACGGGACATGGTTCTCCGAATTTCCCATGCACCGCCATGTCGGGATGGAAGGCGGTCACCTTGGTGGGGAACCCGGCGCCCGTCTCGGCGATCCGTTTGGCCGTCCACAGCGCGAGGACTTCCTTGGATGCGGCAAAGAGGCGCTCGACCTCCTCGTCGGTGAGGTTGGTGTTCATCTGGGTCGGCGACAGTCTGGCAGCATGCAGGATTTCGTCGGCGAAGGCCCCACCGATCCCGGACAGGTAGCGAGCGTCCGTGAGGGCGCGTTTGAGTGTGTGTCGATTCGTGCACAGGGCATCGCGGAACTCCGAAACGGATGCGTCGGCGACCTCGATACCGCCGGGGTCGATGTCTGCGAGACCGGCGGTTGTGACGATCGACAGCGAGGCGCGACGTTTCGTGCCTGCCTCGGTGAGGAGCAACGAGCCCGTCGAGAAGTCGAACGCGGCGAGACCACCGCGTTTCGGTACCGGCTTGTGCTCTTTGCTCCACGAGAATCGTCCTGCAACCATCAGATGCACGACGCAGTGGAGATCGTTGTCGAGGTCGATCGAGACTCGCTTGCCGATCCGATGGACGCCTGCGACCGTCGCACCCACGGTGGCATCCAGGGGAGGATCGTATGTCCGGAGGAGAGAGAACGAAGCCACCCTGATCCCGGTCAATTCTGCCCCCACGATCCGGCTCTCGAGTGCGTGGATGTACGAATCGATCTCAGGTAGCTCTGGCATGGTTAACGGAACAGGTCCTCTCCTGCGGGCCGGATGAGGTCCGCGACGCGTCCATTGCCGGACAGGTCGAGTCCACGGACCACTGCCACGGGGACACCGGTGGCCTTTCCCATGACGAGATCTGCGGCGGACGCGATTTCGTCGACCGCTGCCACCTCCGTGACCTCGAGCATATTGCCGTGGGTGTCGTTCGTCCCGCGGTAGTCCACCAGTGCGGGCAGCCCCGATATCCCGATCGCGACGTCGGTCAAACCTCTCCGCCAGGGACGACCGAACGTATCGGTGATGACCACACCGATCGTCGTGCCCGTAGCGCGCTCGATCAGGGTCCGGATCCGATGTGCTGATCGGTCGGGGTCCACCGGGAGCAGGACGGCATACCCCGATTCCACGTTCGATCGATCGACGGCACCGTTGGCGCAAATGAAACCGTGACGGGTCTGGGCGATCACGAGGTCGCCACGGCGACGTACGATTCGTACCGCTTCACTTTCGACAAGTGCTCGGTAGGTTGCCTCGTCGGGGATCGCCCTGATCTGTCCCTCGGCTTTCGACACCACCTTGTGCGTGATCACGACCACGTCCCTGTCGAGGATCCCGATGTCGGCGGCCTTCGCAGCCTCGATGATCATGTCTGCCAGATCGTCCCCCGGTCGGATTTCTTCCAGGCCCTCGACGGGGTGGATCGAGATGCTGTTCATCGTGTTGACTCCTCAAGGAGGAAGGATGCGAATCGAACGCCGTTGTCACCGTTGAGACGGGTATCGGTCGGTATGACTTCGACACCGTATCGGTCGCCGAGCGACACATCACCCGAGTCGGCGAGGTCGATGAACAGGCGCGCGATCAGACCTTCGTAGGCCTCGAGTATCCCGTGCGTTCCTCCAGGCAACCCTATGCCTGCCATGACCTTGTCCGCTGGGCCCTTGATCGGCTGGCCGGAGAACAACGGGCTGACCGCCGCGACGTTGGCATGCGACCGGACGGCGTCGTCGATGTCCTCGACGGCCAGGATCGGCCAGATCGACAAAGGTGGATTCGACGGTGCAATGACAACAAGATCCGCGTCTTGAATGGCTCGCACGACACCCGGAGCCGGTCTGGCGGTGACCGATCCGTGATACGCGAGCGCTGTCACCGGGTCAGCATGTCTGCGGTCCACGAAATACGTCTGGAAATCGAGCCACTCACCGCTTTCCACCTCGACGTGGGTCTCAAGGACGTCGTCGGTAGCTGGCAGTAATGAGATATCCGTGAGGCCGAAACGGGTGGCGAAGTCGGCCGTGACGGAGGACAAGGGCTCGCCGTCGGCCAATCGAGCCGCCCGGAGGGCGCACAGCGCGAAGTCCTTGTCTCCGAGCGTGAACGACACATCTCCGCCAAGTTCGGAGATCTCGTTCATAACATGGAACGTGTCGTGGGCGCGGCCCCAGCCGTGCGGACCCACCTTGTCACCCAGTGTGTAGAGCACCGTGTCGGGATCGGCTGCCACGTGTACGCCGTGACGTTCGGTGTTGTCCCCGACATTGACGACAATCGACAGTAGGCCCGGTTGGAGGACCGAGCGAAGCGCCCGTGCCATCTTGGCGCCACCAACGCCGCCGGCGAGCAGCGCGACCCGGTGATTGAAGTAGTCCCCGTTCGACTCCAGAATGCACCCCACATGTCATTGACGCCAACACGCCAAGCTTCCCT
>CBDUOH010000096.1:0-6955 GCA_965368815.1 uncultured Acidimicrobiia bacterium | reverse complement strand
ATCCGTAGCTGGACTGGTAGATGGTCCCATCGTCGGTGAGCACGGTCATCGTGAGGGCTTCCATCTCGTCTGATGTCGCATAGATCTCGACGTCCCCACTCGGACTGATCTTGTACACCGTGTTCCCGGTGTTCCCGTCATAGCCACCGAAATCGGCCTGATAGAAGTTGCCATCGGAATCGACCGCCAGGCCCCCAGTCCCACTCACAACATCGCGGACCACGGTCTCGACCAGCCATTCATCAGACACAGGGAACCCAAGCGCCTCCAGCGGGGTCTTCGGGACCGTGGACGTCGTCGTCGTTTCCGGTGCCATCGTCGTTGTCGGGAGTTGGGTGGTCGTCGTGGTCGGTATCTGCCCTGTCGTCGTGGTCGGATCGGCCACGGGAGCGTCAACGGTCCCCGAGCCACAGGCAGCGAGCAGCAGTGCGACTGCACCGATCATCAGAAGAGATCGGGTCATCTGGTTCGGAATCCCGTTTCGTACGACGCGTCCCATGGCTGCCTCCTGGTCGATCCGACGGTGCGAGAACCGCCAACCGCGTTCCCTACCTGTACTAACCGCTCACGGACGAGCCCACGCGACACAGGACGCGGATACGGGAATCGACCGGGGGACGTTCGGGAAGCGGGAGACCGGAACAATCCCGCTACCGAATCAGCCGCTGAGGTCCTTGCGGGTGAACACATACGTCGCCGCCGCGAACAGGGCGATCCCGATGACGGTCATGGTTGCCACGTCAACCCAGTTGACACCATTGATCAACGGGTTGTCCGCCCAGTAGTAGTGCCATGGCGACACCTTGGCCCATGTGGCCAGGTCGGCGGAGATCGGCAGCAACACGGCCACCATATAGGCGACGAACGCGATGGCCCCTGCGGCAATCATCGCTCGGACCCGTCGACCGATCACGGCTGAAGCCAGGGATGCGAGTCCCGCCACCATCACGCCGAGCGCCGTGAGGTGAACTGCAGCAGCGAAGGCATGGAGCGGATTCATGTCGACATCGATGACCACGACACCGAACCAGGTGAACAGCCCGATGAGTGCGGATGCCACCACGATATGGACGACGATCGCGAGCGATTTGTCGAACATCACCTTGATGCGGCCTATCGGGTTCGAGGCGAGAAGACCGACGCTGAGGTCTTCTTCCTCACCCGCGATCGACCGAGCAGCGTCGACGATCCCGAGAGCGGCGATGGCTGCGGGAGCGAGAATGCTGAACGTCTCGGTGGAGAGCCAACCCTCCGGAGTTGCCATGCCTGCACCTCCGAGGATCATGTCGAACGCAGGCCCGAGGTCGAATTCGGCGAGCGTTTCTTCGAGCGACGGGAACATCGCGACCACAAGGAATGACATGATTCCGACGCCGACACCGATGAGCAGTGTCAGCGTCGTGCGGTCTGACAGGCTCTTGGTGAACAAGGAGCGGACCGTCATCCGCTGATACCAGGAGAGGGGAACGATGCTGTTCGACGACATAGCTCAACCCTTCAGGTCGCGTCGGTTCACACCGACAACGGCGATCCATACGAACAAGCCGGTCAGCAACACCATGATGACGAACGAACCTCCGTGGACTCCGTTCGTCATGGGCTGGTTTCCGTCGTAGAGATGCCACGGCGTGAACTCGGCGATGCGGGCAAACGTGGCGTTCACCGAGAACACCGTCGTCATGAGCCACGAGACGGCCGCGATGCCTGCGGCGATTGACGCTCCGAGGGATGACTTGCCCGTCCACCCGCTGATTGCCATGGCCAAGCTCCCCATCATGAAGCCGAACGTGACCAACATCACGCTGAGGGCGAACACGTCACGATCCCCGATCCCATCATTGACGACCACGGTCGCGATGAGAACGCCCATCCATGTTGCGATTGCCACAGCAACCGTACCGATGCTCACGACGACGGCTTTCGACCGGAGGACCGCTGTACGGCTCAGCGGGTTGGCGAGCAGCAGTTCGAGCGACCCTCTGTTCTCCTCGCCCACGGCTGCGCCTGTGCCGCCACCGATGGTGTACGCAAGAACAACGGCCGGAGCGATGATGCTGTACACGGCTCCGACGGCCATACCCACGGGGGTCCCGTCGTTGGTGCCGTAGATCGCCGCAAGTGCAGGGGGCATACTCTCGAGGAGGTCGACCATCGTGTCCCCGAGAGCGTTGTAGCTGATGATCGCCACGGCGCCGTAGAACAGGATCAGGAGTGCGGCGGTTGCCGTCGCCCGCCCTCGGTCAAGAATCGCTTTGCCGACAAGGCTTCCGAGCATCACGTCACCCATCTGAGTCCTCGCGTGTCGCGGTTTCGTGTCGTTGCTGCTCCTCGTCGGATCGGTAGTAAGCGAGGAAGATCTCCTCGAGATCTGCGTCCCTGCTGTTGATGTTCATGACGTTGTGATCGACAATCACCCTGAGCAACGCACCGACCGGGCCATCGAACGAGACCGAAGCGTGGGCACCGCGAACGGTGGCGCTCCGCACCCCCTCCACGCCGTCGAAGATCGTGCCAGGGACGGCAGCTTCGAATTCGATGTCGAGCCGGCGGATCGCCTTGCGCTTCAGGTCATCGACCCGCTCGACGACGACAAGCCGACCCTGTCGGAGAATTGCCACACGATCGGCGACGCGTTCCACCTCACTCAGCGTGTGGCTCGACAGGAACACAGTACGTCCGTCGTCCTGGGCTTCCTGGTACAGACTTTGCAGCTCCTGCTGCATGAGCGGGTCGAGACCCGTCGACGGCTCGTCGAGGATCAGCAGTCTCGGCTTGCTCATGAATGCCTGGATCAAGCCGATCTTCTGCTTGTTGCCGGTGGAGTAGTTCCCGATCTTCCTCGAGAGGTCCGCACCGAGCCGGTCCGCCAGCTCGTGGACGTATGAGGCATCCACACCTCCCCGCAAATTCGCGAAGTATTGGAGGAACTGTCCACCCGTGAGGTTCTCGTACATCGAGTAGTCGGCCGGCTGGTACGAGATGTGCTTGCGCAGTTCTACGGAGTCCTGTTGTGCGTCCATCCCGAGAACCTGGGCGCTTCCCGCCGTGGGAGTGATGTAGTTGAGGAGGGCTCGGAGGGTGGTCGTCTTGCCTGCACCGTTCGGCCCGAGGAAACCGAAGATCTCCCCCTCCTCCACCTCGAGATCGAGATCCCGGAGCGCTTTGACATCTCCGTAATGTTTGGTCAGCCCGACGGTCTTGATTGCTGGTGTCTGCACGATTCCCGATCTCCTATGCCTTCTTGTTCTGCGGCGATGGGCCAGCCGAGTGCTGCCTGATGAAGGTTCGCATCCGAGCGACGAACGCGGGCCATTCGGCGAGGAGGAACTCCGTCATCAGCACAAGGTCGCTCGACCGATCAGGTCCTGATTCAGCAGTTATCTCCTGCGCAGCCTTGGCGAGTTGGTTGAGTTCGGATACCGGGACGGTCCAGGCCGATTCCATGATCCCCGGCCACCCATCGTGATTCAGGACGAAATAGGACGTTCGATCACCGGGGAATGTTGTGCGTTCGAGGTACCCAAGCGTTGCAAGCTGACGGGTCTGCGTCGAGACCGATCCATGACTCACACCGAGCACTGCGGCGATGTCAGCCATCGACTGATGAGGGGGATCGCACACCATCATCCAACCGACGATCTTGCCTGCGATTCGCGAGCCGCCCTGGGCCTCCCAGTACCGTCCGAACCGTTCGAGGAATGCTATTCGTGCGTCACCCATTTCATGTCAGAGCATACTGACATGACTGATGTTCTCTTGAGACTCCTCAACGCCGGGACGCCGGGACCGTCTCGGATCCTGCGTGCGACACGATGGTGTGGCGCATCGTGCGGATACCGAGAGCGAGGAAGAAGATCACAATCGGCACGATCGCGATCGTGGCAGAGGCTGACGTATCGGCGTGGTAGCTGATCACAAGTCCGACGAAAACCGAGAGCACGCCCACGAGTGCTGCCACTGCGATGATCATGGGAACGCGCCTGACGACAAGGGCTGCCGCTGCGGGCGGACCGACGAGCATCCCGAACACCAACAGGGTCCCCACGGTCTGGAAGGATCCGATGATGGCGATCGCGATGAGCGTCAGCAGCGCCCCGTGAGCCAGTCTCGGGTGCTGGCCGAGGAGGTGAGCCTTCTGCTCGTTGAACGAAAGAACAAGGAACGGCCGGTACAGGACGACCGAAGCGACAGCGACGACGATCAGCAGAAGAGCGAGCACCACCAGGTCACTTCGAGTGACGCCGAGGGCGTCCCCGAACAGTATCGACGTCAGGTTTCCGGCAAACGAGGCCGTGCGCGACACCAGGATCACCCCGAGACTGAGCATGCCGACGAACAGGAGTCCGATGCTTGTGTCCTCCGAGAACGTCGTCTGACGGTGGACAAGACTGATACCGAAGAGCATGACGGCTGCTGCAACCAAGGCTCCAAGCATCGGGTTGAAGTCGAACAGGACTGCCAACGCGATGCCGGGCACGATGCCGTGCACCAGAGCATCGCCGAGGAACGACATGCCGCGGATCACGACCCACGTGCCAACGAGCGCAAGTACCACGGCAGCCAGTGCTCCACCCATCAAGGCCCGTTGCTGGATTGCGAGCTCGAACGGCTCGGTGAACCACGTCATCATTGTGCGACCCTACCCGCCGAGTGCCGATGCGATACGTTTCGCATTCGTGAGCCACAATCCTGTGAGCGTGTCGGCGCCCGATTCGGCGTCACCGAGAGAGCCGGTGAACAGCTCGACAACCACAACCTCACCTCCGAGTTCGGCGCCGACCGCCTCGGCGAGGTCGTCCGGGCTGCTCGTGTCGGCAAAGATCACGCGAATGTCACGAGCCTCCATGGTGGCAACGAGCTCTGCGATCTCAGACGAACTCGCCGATCCGAGCGTCGTACCGCCCGGGATGACCGTGGCAACGACCTCATATCCGTACCGTTCGGCAAGGTATCCGAGGGACTCGTGATTCGTCACCAGTTCCCTGTCCCCGGGTTGCACCGCTGTGAGAATCTCCTCCATGTCGGCGTCAACGTCCGCTATCTCGGTGAGGTATCTGTCCTCCACCGCCTGCCAATCCACGTCGCCGTCGAGGGCCCCGAGGCGGTCCACGATCAGGCCGACCGCAATCGCCACACGCTGCGGATCCATCCACACGTGGGGATCACAAGCCGGCAGGGATTCGTCATGACTGACTCCCCCATCGCCATCGTGGTCGTGTTCACCGTCAGGATCACACACCTCACCCTCGGCACCACCGAAGGGAATCGGATCCATCGAGGGGCCGACCTCCAGCACGTTGGCTCCGTCTGCTTCCGCCGCCTCAAGGGCGTCATGCATACCAGCCTCCAGCCCAAGACCGTTGACGACGACGAGGTCAGCCGACTGCACGGCAGCGATCTGGCGCGAGCTCAGTTGGAACTCATGCGGATCGGCGCCGATTGGCATCAGGACCTCAACAGTCGCCCGATCACCCACGAGGTTGGACACCACATCGCCCCATATCGTCGTGGAGACCACGATTGTCGGCTGGTCATCTCGTGTGCCGGAGGATCCACCGGCACATCCGGCGGCGAGGACCGCAAGGACGACGAACAGGGCTGCCATGTTGGTTCTGATTGACCGCCTACGGGTTTGCATTGTCTCACTTTCGTTCATATAATGAGAATCGTTATCGACTCCTCGAAAGATACTGGCCGGTCAGAGCAATGACAAACCCAAGCCTCCATCGCCAGATCCAGGGACGACTTGCAGATCGCGGCGTGCGGTACACCCGGGGACGTCAGGTCGTGGTCGACGCACTCTTCGGTGCCAACGGTCCTCGCTCGGCCGCCGAACTCCATGCCGACCTGAGGAATGCGGTGCCTCTCTCAACTTTGTATCGAACCCTCTCGACTCTCGAAGAAGCTGAGATCGTCATTCCCCATTTCGCGAGCAAGAGCCTTGCGCGATATGAACTTGCCGAATGGCTGACCGGTCACCACCATCATCTGGTGTGTCTGGAATGTGGGCAGGTGGACGATGTCGATGTGCCCACGGAATACGAATCACAGGTCCACGAACTCGTGTCGGCGATCTCCTCAAGCGTTTCGTTCGAAGTGTCGAACCATGCGCTTGAGATCGAGGGACGATGCGCGAGGTGTGCATAGTGCCGACAGTCGTCGCCAAGGATCTGGTGCTCTCATACGACGGCGTCGTGGCGGTCAGCGAATCCAGTTTCACAATCCACCCGGGATGTGTGACGGCGATCATCGGACCGAATGGATCGGGGAAGTCGACACTTCTGAACGCCATAGCGGGACTGATTGCCCCTGCCTCAGGCAGTATCACGACGACGACGAGCACCGGCGGCGTGCCGCGCCTCGCGTACGTGCTCCAAACCACCAAGGTCAACGAGTCGCTCCCGATCTCTGTACTCGAAGTCGTCACGATGGGCCGATACGCACATGCGGGCCCATTCCGACGACTCAATCAGATCGACAAGGACGCGATCGAGCAAGCGATGAACCGAATGGACATCGGCCATCTTGCGAACAGTCGGCTGACCGCTCTTTCGGGTGGCCAGCGTCAACGTGTGTTCGTCGCCCAGGGCCTCGCCCAGGACCACGACATGCTGTTACTGGACGAACCCCTCACCGGGATCGATCTCCCGACGGCACACGCTATCGATGAGGTCATCCATGAGGAGACCGGCCGCGGTTGCACGGTCATCATGACGACCCACGACCTTTCGGAGGCCCAGGTGTCCGATCGGGTGCTCCTGATCTCCGGACGGGTCGTTGCGTCAGGGACACCGGATGAGGTACTGACCCCTGAGAACCTGCTGGCTGCCTACGGACCGTCCCTCCTCCATGCAGACGATACCGGCAGCGTCTTCCTCGACGATCCGATCCACCCACAGTTCCCCGGCCGCCACGCGCACCGCGAACGCACCATCCACACCGAGACCGACCAAGG
>CBDUOH010000095.1:0-7041 GCA_965368815.1 uncultured Acidimicrobiia bacterium | reverse complement strand
GGTCCCTGTGTACCCTCCCCAACGTGCAAGATCGCATCCTTTCCGATAGATATCGCATCGTCAGGCACCTCGCGAGGGGTGGCATGGCCGATGTGTTCGAAGCTGAGGACCTCCTCCTCAATCGCTCCGTCGCGGTCAAGGCACTCCACGCCAATTTCGCCTCTGATGAGGCGTTTGTCACACGGTTCCGCCGCGAGGCCCAGGCAGCCGCCAATCTGTCACATCCCAACATCGTCGCGATCTACGACTGGGGCAAGGACAACGGCACCTACTTCATGGTCATGGAGCTCATCAAGGGCAAGACGCTCCGTGATGTCCTGCGTTCGGAGGGTGCAATCCTCCCGCGACGAGCTGCGGAGATCGCATCCGAGACTGCCGCTGCTCTGTCGGTGGCCCACCAGCATGGCGTGTACCACCGCGATGTGAAGCCCGGCAACATCATGCTCACCGAGGAAGGGGCCGTGAAGGTCACCGACTTCGGCATCGCACGGGCGATGGACGACTCCGAGGAACTGACACGCACCGGGGCGGTCATCGGGACCGCCACCTACTTCTCCCCCGAGCAGGCACAGGGCCTCCCCGCCGACGAGCGATCGGACGTGTACTCGCTCGGTGTCGTCCTCTACGAAATGCTGGCAGGAAAGCCACCGTTCTCCGGCGAGAGTCCGGTGGCCGTGGCGTACCAACATGTCTCGGAAACGGCGACGCCGTCGCACGAAGTCAATCCCGAGTCATCCATAGAACTCGGCGCCATCGCCGCCCACGCGATGAAGAAGTCACCGCCAGAGCGGTACCAGACCGCCTCGGACATGCGAGCCGACCTCATCCGTTACCTCGGTGGATCAGAACCGATCGCAGCAGGTGCGGCATCCGCAGCTGCGGCAACCGCGATGCTCACACCTCCCCGATCCCCGGGTGGGCTCGATGCTGCCGGGTACACCTCGGGGACGTCCACATTCGACGCTCCGGTCCAGGAGCGATCCCAGACCGGGTACTGGGCCGCCGTCGGGGGCCTCGTCGTCGTCCTCGGGCTCGGCATATGGCTTCTCATGCGGCTTCTTGCCGGGGGCGATACCGCTGTCGTGAACGTCGCCATTCCGGATCTGACAGGGGTCGAATCCGATCAAGCGTTCGCCACACTCCAGGATCTCGGCTTCAAGGTCAACTTCAAAGAGGAACCGAGCGAGGAGATCGCTGCTGGCAGAGTGATCCGGACGGATCCGGCAGCCGGTACCGAGTATCCCGTCGGCGAGACGGTCACGGTGTACCTCTCGACGGGTGCCGAGGAATTCGGGATACCGAACGTCCTCAACGAGAACGTCGAGGTGGCAAAGGCGCGCCTGACGGATCAAGGATTCGTGCCGGGCAACATCACCTACCAGCCGACCGACGACACGGACGAGAACATCGTGATCAATCAGTCGCCACCCGGTGGCACGAGCGCCCCGCCAGGAACGGTGGTCGACCTCGTCGTGTCCTCCGGGCCTGCCGCGATCGAGGTGCCGAACGTTGCCGGCCAGTCGTCCGACCAGGCAATCATCAACCTCACCCGCGAGGGCTTCACCAACATTCAGACCGAGGACGAGTTCTCACCCACCGTGCTCGAAGGCTTCGTCATCGGCACGAATCCTTCCGCTGGTCAGGTGATTCCGAAGGAAGCAACGATCGTCGTCCTCGTTTCGATGGGCCCGGAGCCCGTGAACGTGCCGAATCTCAGCGGGATGACCAGGAGTCAGGCCCAAGCTGCCCTCAACCCACTCGGACTGACACTCGTCGTCAGCCCTGAGACGGTCGAGGTCCCACTCGGATCGGGACTCGTGGGCAACGTCGCCGAACAAGACCCTTCGGCAGGCACCGAGGTCGAGGTCGGGTCACAGGTCACCGTCAAGCTCGGCATCGTGCAGAAGGTGACCGTGCCGGACCTCGTCGGAATGGATGTCAACGACGCCGAGGACGAGGCCAGCAAGGTGGGTCTCGGGCTTGAGATCGTCAGCACCGTCACGACGGCCAATCCGACCCTCGACGGCACCATCGAGTCCCAGAATCCCGCAAGCGGGCAACGAGTGGATGAAGGCAGCATCATCGAGGTGGTCGTCTACGTGTTCCTCGCACCGACCACGACGTCCTCGACGACCACCACCACCCCCTGACGTGCCGTCCGAGCGCACAGCCGATCGCCGCAACGATCTGCTGATCGGCTGGTACTCGGCACACAAGCGTCAGCTCCCGTGGCGATCGTCGACCGATCCGTACCGGGTCATGGTGTCAGAAGCGATGCTGCAACAGACCCAGGTGCAGCGGGTTGTCCCGAGATTCGAGCAGTTCGTGGATCGATGGCCGACCGAGGATGCATTGGCCGACGCTTCCAATTCAGAAGTCCTCGAGGCATGGAGTGGCCTCGGCTACAACAGCAGAGCCATTCGCCTGCGCGATGCCGCTCGCACCGTGTCCGAGCACGGTTGGCCCCGCTCAGTTTCGGCGCTCCAGGAACTCCCCGGCATCGGCCCATACACGGCATCGGCCATCGCATCGATCTGCTTCGGTGCACCGGTCCCCGCCGTCGACACCAACCTCCGGCGGGTCCTGAGTCGTTGGTACGGCGAACCGTTGGCGGGTGCCGATCTCAAGCGGTTCGCCGCCGACGTCGTCGGCGAGCCTGCTGGCACGTGGAACCAGGCACTCATGGACCTCGGGTCGATGCTGTGCACCCCGGCCGCTCCGGCGTGTTCGGACTGCCCGGTGGCAAGTCTCTGCACCGACCCGACGGTGTACGAACCCCCACCTCGCCAAAGCCGATTCGAAGGGTCACACCGACAACTGCGCGGTGCCCTCGTCCGAGCACATGTCACAGGCGAGTCGCTGCGTCGTGCCGGCGAGCGGCTCGGTCGGTCGCAAACACAGATCGAGGCGGCGATGCGTGAGCTCACCGACGAGGGTCTGTTGGACTAATCCGACAGGAAGTTCCTCAGCAGGTCCCTGCCGTGTTCGGTCATGATGCTTTCGGGATGGAACTGGACCGCCTCGATCGGGAGGTCGACGTGCCGAATACCCTGAAGTACGCCGTCGTCCGAGTGGGCCGACTGCACGAAGACATCCGGGATGTCGAGTGCTGCGAGCGAGTGATACCGAGTCGCTTCGAAGGGGCTTGGAATCCCGGCGAACACACCTTTGCCGTCGTGGCTGATCGGCGATGTCTTGCCGTGCCGTGGTTCAGGAGCAAGACCCACCGTTCCACCGTATGCGACCACAGCGGCCTGGAGCCCCAAGCAAACCCCGAGCGTCGGAACCGTCGGCGACAACTCCTTGAGATACCGGATCGAGAAACCAGCATCCTCCGGCTTGCCCGGACCGGGTGAAACCACAATGCGATCCGGTTCGAGTTCGCGGGCCTCATCGGGTTCGAGGACGTCGTTGCGATAGACGATTGGTTCGGCACCGAGCTCGCCGATGTACTGCGCGAGGTTGTAGGTGAACGAGTCGTAGTTGTCGAGAATCAGGACCTTCACGAGATCGTCCCACCGGTATCGAGCAGCGTCGCACCCATCCAGTCATACACGAAGAACAACGCGACGAGCGCCACGACCACGATGACCGCCGCGAGGGCGATCTTGACGGGCATCGGCCCGGGCAGGCGGAGGAACAGTCGCTTCATCCGCCGACAATAGCCTCGTGGTTCGGGCCGTCGACCAACGATGCGAACACCACGAGCCGCTTGCGCGACGAGAACTTCGGATGGCACGTCGTCAGCGTCAACCACGCACCATCGCGTGGATCGGTGACCCACAGATCGCGGGGTGAGACGATCACCGTCTCGCTGACCGCGTAGGTGTGGACCCCGAGCGCGGTCTCGACTTCGATCAAATCACCCGGTTCAAGCGTGTCGAGTTCATGGAAGGGGGCTCCGTATGTCGTTCGGTGCCCCGATATGACCGCATTGCCCGGTTGCCCCGGCAGCGGTGTGAACGCCATATGGCCTGCGCCGTTGCGCAGGTTGGCTCGGGAGGTACCTTCGACGACCGTCCATCCATCCTTCAGCCGGTCGATCGTCGGGATCCGGATGATCGCAAAAGGCTGTGCGGCTTCGGGAGCGGCTTCGACGAGCAATGTGGGTACCGGATCATCGGGATCGGGTGGCGGTGTCGAGGGGTCCGGATTGACCACGGGTGCATCGGGGACGTACGGAACCTCGGTGATCTCGACCTCGGCGAAATGGGTCTTTGCCTCTGCGGCAAGACCCTGATTCGCCTGCTGGGCGAAATAGGTGGTGACGAAGAGTTGCTGAACCACGAAACCGAGCAGGAACACGCCGATGCCGATGGCCGTCCAACCCGTGCCCCGGATGATCCGGACGACACGATTGCCGCCTGTCGACGGCTGAACGCTCGAAGGAGCTTGTTCCCTGGTATCGGTCATCCCGACAGGGTACAGCGAGAGCCGAAAACCGAAGGCACCGCGGCTTGAAGGTGATCTCGAACCCGATTGACTTCGGAGTTCCGATCTCCGATTGCTACGCTGACGGCATGCCAGTATCGAAAGGCCGCAAGAAGGCCAACAACCGCCCCACGCCGCCGTCGCACAAGCCGACCGCCGTCGATACGCAGGGGCCATCACCAACGTGGTACGTCGTCACGATGTTCGGGCTGATGACTGTGGGCGTGCTCCTCATCATCGCCAACTACATCGGGCTGCTTCCCGGGGGCACAGAGAACAAGTACCTCCTCACGGGGCTGCTCGGCATCGGCATCGGCTTCGCCATGACGATGAACTATCGGTAGTTCAACCTCGGCTGCCTGCTGAGGGTTGGTGCCATGGAGCGTCGACGGTCAGATTGCCCGCACCATGTCCTCACGACAGTGGCGCGGCGGGTCGATTTCTTCGCCTATCTGGGCCTCGGTGACGGTCAGCGACAGGCCACACACGGTGCAGAGGTACGGCACGTCGACCTCCTCGACTGAATCCATGTCTGGTTCAGGGGGCGGTCCGGCAAGAATGAACCGGATGCTCCATATCGTCAGAGCGACGATCGATAGCCCGATGAGGGTGGCGACGAAGACGATCATGCAAGTGACTCGATGATCGTGCCGTTCGCGAGCCCGCCTCCTTCGCACATCGTCTGGAGCCCGTACCGACCACCCGATCGTTCGAGCTCGTTCACCAACGTCGTCATGAGCCGTGCGCCCGAAGCACCGAGCGGGTGGCCGAGAGCGATGGCCCCTCCGTTCACATTCACTTTGTCCCAGTCGACTCCGGTCTCCCGGAGCCACGCTCCGATGACTGCTGCGAAGGCCTCGTTGACTTCGTATCGATCGATGTCGTCATGCGTGAGACCAGCCTTTGCCAAAGCCTTGGCGGTGGCAGGGATCGGCCCGGTCAGCATGGACACGGGATCCGTACCAGCGAGTGAGAACGACACGAACCGAGCCCTGGGCTTGAGCCCCAGCTCCTGTGCTTTGGCCGCCGATGTGATCAGTAGCGCTGCCGAACCGTCGGTGATCTGGGACGAGTTGCCGGCGGTGACGACACCGTCCTCCTTGAAGGCGGGGCGGAGTTTGGCGAGTGATTCGACCGTGGTACCCGGCCGGAGACCCTCGTCACGCGTGAGGCTCGTCACGACGCCGTCCGCTTTCACCTCGATCGGGATGATCTCGTCATCGAAGCGACCTTCCTCGGTGGCGCGGATGGCTCTGGACTGGCTGTCAGCGCCGATTTGGTCGAGATCAGCTCGGGAAATGCCCCATTGCTCGGCAATCATCTCTGCCGACAGACCTTGCGGGATCAGGCTGTTCTGGTAACGCGCCCGCATGTTCTCACCGAACGGCTTGCCGTCCGCCATCGATGAGCCCATGGGAACCCTGGTCATCGACTCGACGCCTGCAGCAACGACGACGTCATAGGCACCCGCCATGACCCCCTGCGCGGCGAAGTGCACCGACTGCTGCGAGGAGCCACATTGACGATCGATCGTCACACCCGGAACCGACTCGGGCCAACCCGCTCCGAGCACGGCATTGCGGCCGATGTTGTACGTCTGTTCCCCGACTTGGGACACACAGCCCATGATGACGTCGTCAACCAGTGCGGTGTCAAGGCTGTTGCGCTCCGCGAGAGCTTTGAGGGTCTCGGCGGCGAGGTCGGCCGGATGCCAATCAGCCAGGCTTCCGTTCCGTTTGCCGAGCGGTGTCCGGACCGCATCGATGATCACGGCTTCGTGCACGGGCAGCTCCTTGCTCGGTAGTGGAGACGATCGGATTCGAACCGACGACCCTCTGGTTGCAAACCAGATGCTCTGCCAACTGAGCTACGTCCCCGCGGCAGTGAGAGTGTATCGGCGCATCGAGCACACCGTTTCACGAATCCGACCTGCGCTCGGCGGTCGGACCGGCTGAGGACCGGGGCGATCTCAGAACTTGAAGACCATGGCGAACAAGGCAACAGCAACAACCAGGGTCTGGACGTGGTCGACCATGCCGATCTGATTCGCGAGGGTTGCCGCTGTCGGGTCGCCGAATCCGTTGGAGTCGACCAGCTCCGTGAGCTGAGCCCCCTTGCGTGCCAAGAAGAAGATGCCGAACCCCATGCCGATGATCACGGCCAGGAAACCGATGCTCACGAAGACGTCCGAGAACTCGTATGGCCCGTCGATGACAAGCCAGACACCGAAGACGAGCGTCATCACCGCTGCAATCGGCATCAACCTGCCCGATGCCTTGCCCGCGTGGTAGATGTAGCGGGTGTACTCAGCAGGGTCACCGGTCCGTTTGGCCACCGCACTCAACGCTTCGTAGGTGATGGCTCCGCCGAACCAAATGGTCGCGCCAACGATATGTCCCAACAGAATCCACGTATACAGTTCGCCCATGCCGCTCCTTTGCTTCCGAATCATCGTAGTCGACGGCCTCACGACGAGAAAACCTGGGCGTGCATCACGGGCGACCATGCGAGTGGTCGCTGCGTCGGAACCGCTATCGGCGAGTGCTTTAGGGTCCGCGATTGGTAACCTGCTGTCTTCGTGAGGGCCTATAGCTCAGCCTGGTTAGAGCG